>NZ_JANKAF010000015.1:0-91517 GCF_024622765.1 Clostridium mucosae
ACAAAATAAATATTTAACCAGATATTTCATAGTATGTTTTTATTATAACCCCTAAAATATCAATTTTAAAATGCAAAAAAAGAGGTTGCTACAAAATGATTAAAAATCATTTTGCAACAGCCCCTTTATTTATTAGTTAATCTTCTTATTATAAATTGACTTTAATTTGTCATAACTAAGCTAATTAAAACCTAGCTATATCTTAAATGTTATTAACACCTATGGTGTAGCCGTTCCTTTAATAATTTTATTTTTTCTTTTATAACTGCTGAGGAAGGTACTATAACAAGATCTACTTCTTTAGAATATCCAATTAATTAAATCCTGTTTATTCCCTTTAATTCAAGTATAATAATTCTTACACTTATTTTTGCTAAAATATATAACTATAGTCCTCAACCTTAATGTATTATAAATAATACATTCAGAGTTATTGGATAAATTGTAGCCTCCAATAATAGCTTCTAATTAAGTTCTATTAAAATTTCAAACCAAAATAGTTTCTACTTGAATTTTCTCTTTCTAGCAGCTTCTGATTTTTTCTTTCTCTTCACGCTTGGCTTTTCATAGTGTTCTCTCTTTCTAACTTCTGAAAGAACTCCAGCTCTAGCGCATTTTCTCTTGAATCTTCTTAATGCACTTTCAAGTGTTTCGTTTTCTCCAACTTTTATTTCTGACATCTATTATCCCTCCCTCCGCTAGCTCAAATTAATTAATTTAACTCAGCTACGGGCTTAATAACACACGCTATATTATACAATAGGCACATCTTAAAGTCAACCTCTGAGATAAAAAACTCTTTAGCCTGGTGGCCATTTTAATTCTCTTTGTCCTAGCACATGAAAATGAATATGGTCAACTGTCTGACCACCATCTTTTCCACAGTTATTAACAATTCTATATCCTGATTCAGCTATATTTAGCTCCTTTACTAGTTTATTAATAACTAAGAAAATGTGTGAAATAATATTAGAATTTTCTTCATTTAATTCATTTACATTTTGTATATGCTCCTTAGGTATAACCAAAAAATGTACAGGAGCTTCAGGGCTTATATCATGAAAAGCTATGACCTTTTCATCCTCATAAATCTTTTTACTTGGTATTTCCCCATTTATAATTTTGCAAAAAATACAATCCATAAATTCACCCCTTTCTTTAATTGATAATGGTTAATTGACAATTGATAATTTTTTATTAGTTTGATTATAAACTTATTTTTATATAAAATATAATAATTATTCCAATAATTTAACAAAGTTAAATTATCACCTTAATTATCCATTATGCATTGTAACCTATCAATTCTATAACAGTTTTGCTATTCCTATTTCATTTTCTACTTCTATAATTTCTATATCAACTATTTTACCAGTAACATCTGCACATGTACATGGTACTTGAACCTTTATATAGTTTCTTGTATATCCTTCATAGATACCATCTTTACCTTTTACTTCTGTTTCTATAAGTGCATCCATTTCTTTTCCTATGAATTTTTCTATGAATTCTTTTTCATTTTTATTGCTTAATTCTATTAATAACTTACTTCTTTTTTCCTTTATGCTTCCATCAATTTGATCTTGCATATCTGCAGCTTTAGTTCCTTTTCTTGGACTATATTTAAATACGTGAGTTTTAGTAAGCTTAATATTTTTTAAGAATTCATATGTTTCATTAAATTCCTCTTCCGTTTCTCCTGGAAAACCAACTATAACATCTGTTGTTATAGATACATCTGGCATAGTTTCTCTTAGTAGCTTTACAGAATCCGCATATTCTTTAGCAGTATATCTTCTATTCATTCTCTTAAGTGTAGCATTACATCCACTTTGTAGTGATAAATGGAAATGTGGGCATAACTTCTTAAACTTCTTTATCTTTTCTATAACTTCAGGAGTAAAGAATGCAGGCTCAATTGATCCTATTCTTATTCTTTCTATTCCTTCTACTTTTTCTATCTCTTCTATTATGTCTATTAAGTTTACACTTCCTTCTAAATCTAATCCATAAGAAGCTGTATGTATTCCAGATAATATTATTTCTTTAAATCCATGCTCCGCTAATTTATTAACTTCTTCTAATACTTTCTTAGGATCTTTTGAACATACTGATCCTCTTGAATATGGAATTATACAATATGTACAAAATCTATTACATCCATCTTGTATTTTTAAGAATGCTCTTGTTTTATCTTGATATTCTTCTATATTTAATTCTTCAAACTTTCTATTTTTAAGTACACCTTCAACATGAACTTGTGACTTTCCTTCATCTCTAGCCTTATTTACATAGTAAACAACATCGCCTTTATTTCTTGTTCCAAGAACTACATCTACTCCTGGTATTTCTGAAACTTCTTTAGGTGCAATTTGTGAATAACATCCTACAACTGCTACTGTAGCATTCTCATTCAATCTTCTTGCTCTACTTATAATTTGTCTTGATTTTTTATCACCCATATTAGTAACAGTACAAGTATTTATTACATATACATCAGCTGCTTCACTCGCATCCACAACTTCATAGCCTTCTCTTATAAACTTTTCAGCCATTGCTTCTGATTCATATACGTTAACTCTACATCCTAATGTAGAAAATGCAACTTTCATTATTAATTTCCTCCTAAATCTCCTAGCTCATATTGAACTAAAGAAGTAGCTACAAAACCTGCTGTCTCTGTTCTAAGGATTCTACTTCCTAAAGTTACTATATAAGCACCATTTTCTTTTAGTTTATTTATTTCATCTTCTTCAAATCCACCTTCAGGACCAACTAGTATTCCAACAGTTTTTATTTTAGTCTTATCAATATCAGTGCTATTAAATAAAGTTTTAATTCCAAAGTTTTCTGCGTTTTCATATGGAACTATAACTAGATCTAAATTCTTCATTTTATCTAAAGCTTCATTAAAAGTTATTGGCTCCACTACATTTGGTATTAAACTTCTTTTACTTTGCTTAGCTGCTTCTAAAGCTATTCTATTTAGTCTATCTAACTTTTTAAAATCGCCTTTTAGCTTTATATCAACTCTTTCTGTTAAAGTTGGTATAAACTCAGTAATTCCAAGTTCTGTACCTTTTTGTACTATTAAATCCATCTTTTGCGCCTTTGGCAATCCTTGAAATAAATATATCTTTACACTACTTTCATTGTTTATTTGAAGTTTTTCTTCTATCTCAACAAGTACTTCTTGCTTTGCTATAGATGAAATAGTAGCTAAAAATTCTTCACCAGCACAATTATTTAAGACTATTTTATCCCCTTCATTTAGCCTTAATACTTTATATAAATGTTTTACATCATCACCTAAGATTTTGGCTTTATTGTCTATAAAATTTTCTTTAGGAGTAAAAAATTTATGCATTGTTCATTCTCCTTAAAACTATTTTACTTTGGCAACTATACAGTTCCATTCCCCATCTTTATTTATCTCTACTACTTCAAAGCCAGTTTCTTCAAGCTTTTTAGTAACCATATCTACCCTATCATGTATTATTCCAGAAGTAATAAAGTATCCATTATCCTTTAAAACCCTTTTTACATCTTCTGTTAATATACATATAACTTCTGCAATTATATTAGCAACAACTATGTCTGCTTTCCCATCAATTACTTCTACTAAATTACCATATAGTATTTGTATATTATCTAAATTATTATATCCAACATTTTCTTTAGCAGATTCAACTGCAACTGGATCTAAATCAACTCCAACAGCCATTTTAGCACCAAGTTTTGCTGCTGCTATAGCAAGAATTCCTGATCCACATCCAACATCAAAAACAGTACTATCTTCCTTTACATACTTTTCTAAAGATTGCATACACATTCTTGTTGTTTCATGTGTACCTGTTCCAAATGCCATACCAGGATCAAGCTCTATTACTAGTTCCTCCCCCTTGGCATCATATTCTTCCCATATAGGCTTTACAACTATCTTTTCTCCAACCTTAGTTGGCTTATAATACTTTTTCCATGTATTAGCCCAGTCTTCTTCAAACATTTTTTCACTTTCTACTTTAGCTACTCCTGTATCAATTCCAAGTTCCTTAATTTCACTCATTTTTTCATTTACATAATTTATTATCTCATCTATATTATCTTCTTCTGAAAAATAAGCTTTAACTACTGCAACTTTTCCTTTATGTTCTAATACATTGATATCTGCAAAATCCCAAGTTAATGGTCCTTGTTCTCTTTCTAATATGTCATTTGGATCTTCAATTGCAACTCCTTTACAATCTAATCCATAAAATATTCCAGAAACAGGTTCTAGCGCCTCACTTTTAGTTATAACTCTAACCTCTATCCAAGTTCCTTGCATTTATTAAATCAGTCCTTTCAAACATACTTTGACTAATTTATTATTTTACACTTATGTTAACTTTCTGTCTATATTTAAAACTAAAGTAATTAATTCCTTTTAAATAAAATATAAAAATTAAAAGTATTTGGTAAACCCAAATACTTTTAATTTTTAATATATATTATTTTGCTGCTTTAGCTGCTTCTAAAACTTTATCATAACTTGGTTCACTTGTTATTTCATCAAGATATTCAACAAAAGTTACAATACCATTTGAATCTACAACAAATGATGCTCTTGTTAATAAACCTAATTCCTTAGCATAAGTTCCAGTAGCCTTAGCAAATCTTCTATCCTTATAATCTGATAAGGTCTTAACTTTTTCTACTCCTTCTGATCCACACCATCTTGCTTGTGCAAATGGTAAATCCATTGAAATAGTATAACAAGTTACTCCATCTAAACTATCTACTTCTTTATTAAATCTCTTTACTTCCATATCACAAACTGGTGTATCTATTGAAGGTACTGTTAAAAATACTCTAACACCCTTTGTATCATTAAGAGTAAATTCTCCTAAATCATTTGTTGTAACTGAAAAGTTTGGTAACTTATCTCCAACATTTAATATATTTCCTTCTAATGTTATTGGTGATCCTTGAAATTTTACTTGTTTCATTTTCCCTTCTCCTTACTTTAAGATTTCTATTTTATCTTTTCCAAAATCTCATATAATTATATATTTAAATTATACTCGATAATAATTATTTGTAAATATTTATTATCATAATTATTTTCTACTATAAGGCGAAGGTAGTTAATTAAATATCTATACTGCGTATTTATTTACTATTTCTTTAAAACTTTCTTCTTTTTCTTCTAGATATTCTTCAAATTTTAAATTGCTAGCTTCTATTTCTTTAGAAAGTTCATATAAAAGTTCTGGAATCCTATTTGCTGGAATATCACCATAAGGATTTCCTAAGTTTGTTTTTCCTACACCAAATGATCCACCAGCAGACATAGCAAAACACTCTTCTATCTTTTCTCCAACTCTCTTTTTCTTTCCTGTAAATCCTATAGCCCCAATTTGATGAACTCCACAAGAATTACCGCATCCTGATATGTAAACTTTTGGTAATACATCTGATTTGTATTCTTTTTCTTTAAAGTATTCCATTATTGAGTTTAAAGTTCCTTGGCTATTGCATATACCAATTTGACATGTTGGAACCCCTATGCAAGATACACTTTGTTCGAAATCAGTTTTAGCACCCATGTTTTCAGTTAATTCTAATAACTCTTTTGCTTCATTGCCGTTTAAGTTTCTAAAATAAACTCCTTCTGTCATAGCTAATCTAATTTCTACATCTTCAAAGTTTTTTATAGTATCTAAAATTGCTTTTAAATCACTAACAGGTAATTGTCCTCCAATTGGATGAAGATAAACACTATATAATCCTGTTTGTTTTTGTTTGATAATTCTTGGATTATTAATTGCTACTTCTATTCCTTCTTTATTATAAACCTTATCTTCAACTTGTATTTCTAAATTACCCTTTTCCATAACTTCTTCGATATGCTTTTTATAACATTCTAAGAAATCCTTTTCGCCCATTCTATCTAAAATATATCTAACACGCGCTTTATTTCTATTTTCATAATTTCCTTCAGCTTTAAATAAGCTTACCATTGCTTCTACATAATAAAGTACATCTTTTGCTTCAACTAAATCATAATATTTAACTGCTTTTCTAGGATTTTGTCCTAATCCTCCACCTAAATATATTTGAAAATATTTTTTTCCATCCTTATTTACCGCAACAAAACCTAAATCTTGAACTGTACAATGTGCTGCATCATATTCACTGCTTGAAAATGAAACCTTTAGTTTTCTAGGAAGCTTATAAGTATATATTCTTTCTAAAAAATAATTTCCTACAGCTATAGCATAAGGAGTTACATCAAATTCCACTTCTGGATCAACACCTGATAATGGTGACATAGCAACATTTCTTGGATAATTACCACCTGCACCTCTAGTATATATATCATTATCTAAAGCTTCCTTCATTAAATCGCAAACTTCATCTATACTTAGTCCGTGTAATTGAATTGCTTGTCGTGTTGTAAAATGTATTTTATCTAATCCATACTTTTCCGCAAAGCCATAGACTTTATACATCTCATCAACATTAGTTATACCTGAAGGAATTCTAAGCCTTATCATAAATTCCTTACCACCCCTATGTGCATATACACCAAATCCTCCAGATGCATGTTTAAATTGCATTACATTTAATTCCCCATTTAAAAATTTGTGTCCTTCTTTTCTAAATTCTTCTATTTCTCCATATAGAACTTCTTTTAGTTTATTCATTTTTTACCACCTCTTTATTAAATTCATACTATTGTTAATTATATCACTAAATATAATCTGCATTTATTAGATATTCCTATAGTAATGATAGGGAAAACTTATAATGTAAGTATATCACTTTTAGTATTGTGTGCATATATTATAGATTTTATAAAAAAAGATTAGCGTCACGCTAATCCTTTTATTTAAATAAATCTTTAAGTCCTTTTTTATGAGGAGTTACATCACCAACATTTTCTCCACATGCTTCCATAAATGCCTTTAGCGCATCTTTTTGCTTGTCATTTAGGTTCTTAGGGATATCAACAATTACCTTAACGTATTGATCTCCTCTACCTGATGAATTTACTCTTGGAACACCTTTTCCTTTTAATCTAAATAAAGTACCTGATTGTGTTCCTGCTGGGATTGTATATTTTACATCTCCATCCACAGTTGCAACAGTTATTTCAGTTCCTAATGCTGCTTTTCCCATAGATATATGAGTATCTATATATATATCATTTCCCTTTCTTGTAAATTTCTTAGATGGAGCAACATTTATTCTTACATATAAATCTCCTGGAGTGCCATCATTAGTTCCATGATCTCCTTGTCCTCTAAGCGGCATAACATTTCCTGTATCTACTCCAGCTGGAATATTAACAGTTATTTTTCTATTCTTTCTAACATTTCCTTTTCCATGACATGTATTACATGGTTCATCTATTACTTTACCACTACCACCACATGTATTACATGTTGAAGTACTAACAAAACTTCCTAAAGGTGTTTGTCTTTGTACTCTTACTTGACCTTGCCCATTACATGTTGGACAAGTCTTTGCTGAAGTTCCAGTTTTAGCTCCACTACCTTTACATGAATCACAAGTTTCACTTCTATTTATAGAAATTTCCTTTTCTACTCCAAATATTGCCTCTTCAAACGTTAAATTAACTGTATATTCTAAATCAGCACCTCTTTGTGGTCCATTTCGTCTTCTGCTGCCACCGCCGCCACCACCAAAGAAGCTATCAAATATATCTCCAAAACCTCCCATATCTGAGAAGTCAAAGCCACCAAATCCACCTGATCCAAATCCACTTCCATCAAAATCAGCCGTTCCAAACTGATCATATCTTGCTTTTTTC
This sequence comes from Clostridium mucosae, assembly GCF_024622765.1. Lineage (NCBI taxonomy): Bacteria > Bacillati > Bacillota > Clostridia > Eubacteriales > Clostridiaceae > Clostridium > Clostridium mucosae. The sequence continues at coordinate 7,820 of NZ_JANKAF010000015.1, forward strand.
TCAGGATCTGAAAGCACTTGATAAGCTTCATTTATTTCTTTAAACTTATCCTCTGCTTCTTTGTCTCCTTGGTTTTTATCAGGATGATATTTTATAGCTAGCTTTCTAAAGGCCTTTTTTATTTCTTCATCTGAAGCTCCCTTTTCAAGCCCAAGGGATGCATAATAGTCTTTATTTGCCATCTATTTTCACCACCATTTTTTTACTTTATAAAAGGGAAGACGACTCTTGCCTTCCCTCATATATTATATCTATTAGACTAATAGGTTACAACTATTTATTGTCTCAAAGTATTATTTATCTTCTTTAACTTCAAAATCTGCATCTACAACATTATCATCGTGTGGAGTTTGGCTTGCACCTGCTCCTCCCATGTTGTTTGGATCAAATCCTGCTCCTGCTGCACCATTTGCATTAGCATCAGCATATATCTTAGATGATATTGCATAGAATTCTTGATTTAATTCATCCATTGCTTTCTTGATAGCTTCTAAATCTTCGCCATCTTTAACTTTATTTAATTCATCAAGTTTAGCTTCGATCTTAGCTTTATCGTCAGCTGTTACCTTATCACCAAGTTCTTCTAAAGTTTTAGTTGTTTGATATGCAACTTGATCTGCATTATTCTTGACTTCTATTTTTTCTTTTCTCTTCTTATCTTCTTCAGCAAATCTTTCTGCTTCTTTTACTGCTGCTTCTACTTCAGATTCGCTTAAGTTAGTTGAAGCTGTAATAGTTATATTAGCTTCTTTATTAGTTGCCTTATCAACTGCTGATACTTTAACTAATCCATTTGCATCTATATCAAATGTAACTTCAATTTGAGGAATTCCTCTTGGAGCTGGTGCAATACCTGATAATGTAAATCTACCTAAAGTCTTATTGTCAGCTGCCATTTGTCTTTCACCTTGAACCACGTGAATTTCAACTGATGTTTGACCATCTGCTGCAGTTGAGAATGTTTGACTCTTCTTAGCTGGAATTGTAGTATTTCTTTCAATAAGTGGTGTAGCAACTCCGCCTAATGTTTCAATTCCTAATGTTAATGGAGTAACATCTAGTAATAATACATCTTTAACTTCTCCAGTTAATACACCTGCTTGAATAGCTGCTCCAACTGCAACACATTCATCTGGGTTTACTCCCTTTGAAGGTTCTTTTCCTGTAAAGTTTTTAACTGCTTCTACAACAGCTGGAATTCTTGTTGATCCACCAACTAATATTACTTTATTGATGTCGCTTAATGAAAGGTTAGCATCTGATAAAGCTTTCTTCATTGGTTCTATTGATCTTTGAACTAAATCATGTGTAATTTCATTGAATTTAGCTCTAGTTAAGTTCATATCAATATGCTTTGGACCTGTTGCATCAGCTGTTATAAATGGTAAGTTAATGTTTGTTTGCATTGATGATGATAATTCAATCTTAGCTTTTTCAGCAGCTTCTTTTAATCTTTGAAGTGCCATTTTATCATTTCTTAAATCTATTCCATTTTCAGCTTTAAATGTTTCAGCTATATGATCCATTATTCTTTGGTCAAAGTCATCTCCACCTAATTTAGTATCTCCATTTGTTGATAAAACTTCGAATACTCCATCACCAAGTTCTAGGATAGATACGTCGAATGTACCACCACCTAAGTCATAAACAAAGATTTTTTGGTTTGTATCCATTTTATCTAAACCATAAGCTAAAGCTGCAGCTGTAGGTTCATTTATTATTCTTAATACTTCTAATCCAGCTATTTTACCAGCATCTTTAGTCGCTTGTCTTTCTGAATCATTAAAATATGCAGGAACTGTTATAACTGCTTGAGTTACTGATTCACCTAAATAAGCTTCTGCATCAGCCTTTATTTTTTGAAGTACCATTGCTGATATTTCTTGTGGTGAATGATCTTTACCATCTATATTAACTTTATAATTTGTACCCATATGTCTCTTTATTGATATTATTGTTTTATCTGGGTTTGTAATCGCTTGTCTTTTAGCTACTTGCCCTACTAATCTTTCTCCATTTGCTTGGAATGAAACTACTGAAGGAGTAGTTCTTGCACCTTCTGAATTGCTGATTACTACTGGTTCTCCACCTTCCATAACAGCTACACATGAGTTAGTTGTTCCTAAATCAATTCCTATTATTTTTCCCATAATATATTTCCTCCTAAAAACTATCTTTTTAATATAAGTTTAGTTAATATCAATAATTAATTAGCTACTTTTACCATTGTATGTCTAATTATCTTTTCGCCTCTTTTATATCCCTTTTGGAATACTTCAACTACTGAGTTAGTACCAAGTGATTCATCTTGAACGTGCATGACTGCTTGATGAAGATTTGGATCGAATTCACCAGTTGCATCTATTTCTTCAACTCCTAATTTTTCAAAAGAGCCTTTAAATCCTTTTATAGTCATGTCTATTCCTTTTTTAAAGTCTTCCACACTTCCTTCAACAGCTATTGCTCTTTCTAATGTATCTAGTACTGGTATCATTTCTTTTAATACATCTGTACATGCATCTGTATAAATGCCTTCTTTTTCTTTAGTTGTTCTTTTTCTGTAATTGTCATATTCTGCTGATATTCTAAGTAATCTTTCTTTCAAAGCTTCAACTTCATTATTTAGCTTCTTATTTTCATCTTTTAATTTTCTCATAATATCTAGATTATTTTCCTTATCATTATTTTCTTCAACTATATCATCTGAAGATTGATCTGTTTCTTGTTCTACTTCTTCTGTAGTAGAATTTATATCTTCAACATTTTCTGCTTCAATTGTTTCTTCTAAGTCTTCTATTACTTCTTTGTTATCTTCCACAACAACACCTCATCTCTTTTATTCTATAATTTGATTTCTTAAGCTCTTATTTAACTCCTTCATAACTTGCCCCATAATAGCTATAACCTTAGAGTAATTTATCCTCTTTGGTCCAATTAATCCAATCTTACCAATCGGTCTTCCATCTAATGAATATTCCGCCGATATAATTGAGCACTCCTTAGCCTCTGGAAAATAATTTTCATCGCCTATTTTTATGGTTATATCACTACTAGGTTCTATCAAATCTATCAAATTGTCCTTATCATTAATTAAAGAAAGAATTTCCTTAGCCTTTTCGATATTATTATACTCAGGATAATTAAAAATATTTGTAGCACCTTCAACAAACACTTCTGTATTGTTAGCTTCTTTTAATGTTTCATATAGAGCTGGTAATATTCCATTAAATAGTTCATCATAGCCATTTAATTCTACTTTGAGCTTATTAATTACTTCCAAGTTAATTTCTTCAATGGTTAAATTTCTTAGCCTCATATTTAAGACTTCATTTATCATTTGAATAGTTTCAGGCTTTGGCATATTGTTTACTCTTATTCTATGATTCTTAATAATTCCACTATCTGCTACTATTACTGAAACCAAATTATGACTATCAATAGCGAGCAATTGAATAGATCTTATATAGCTACTTCTCACAGATGGAGTCTGTACTACAGTCGTTAAATTAGTAAGCTCTGATAACAATGAACAAGCTTGCTTTACTATCTTATCAACCTCATACATTGCTGAATTTATAATGTACTCCCTTATTTTGAGTTCCTCTTCTCGAGTTAATCTTCCAGTTTCCATTAACTTATCTACATATAGCCTATATCCTTTATTAGAAGGTATTCTACCTGCGGATGTATGTGGTTGTTCTAGATAACCCATTTCCTCTAGATCAGCCATTTCATTTCTTATTGTTGCTGATCCAACTCCTAAATCATATTTCTTAGCTATTGTTCTTGAACCTACTGGTTCCCCTGTCATGATATAGTCATTAATGATAGCCTGAAGTATTTTTATTTTTCTTTCATCAATAGCCATTACATCACCTCTATCTGTTAGCACTCATTATCGTCGAGTGCTAATGACTACAATATCAATATATTCCTTATTACCTTTTTTGTCAATTGGAATAACTGATAAATTAAATAATCTCATTTAATTTTATTAATTTATTTTTATTTTTCTTTCGTTTTCTAAAACACGCTCTCGTTTTCTACGTACCACATTTTACAGTATGAAGTCACTCATAACTAAATTAGATAACTCAATTCCCTTGTCAGTTAACCTTAAATTATCCTTTTCTAATACGAGTAATTTTTTATTTATATTTTTCTCTATAATATCTTTATATATACTATTTATATCTATTCCAAATCTTTTTTTGAATTCATTAAGGCTTATCCCCTTATTCATTCTAAGTCCCATAAATATAAACTCTTCTATATTATCTTCTTTAGAGTTTTTAATTATTTCTTCTATAATACTTTCATTATTATTAATTTTTTCTATATAGAGTTTCACATTTTCTATATTTTTTATTCTTTTACCATCAATAAACGAACTTGAAGCAGATCCAACTCCTAAATAGTCATCACATTGCCAATAAACCTTATTATGATAGCATTCATATCCTGATTTCGCATAATTAGATATTTCATACTGCTCGTATCCATGCTCCTTAAGTATTTCCTTAGTAATTGAATACATCTCTCTTTCTTCATCTTCTGACGGTAATATTAGTTTATTTCTTTCCCATAATTTATAAAATGCTGTTCCTTCCTCTATTATTAGGCTATAAGCAGAAATATGCTCTGGATTTAACTTTGCAATTACTTCTAAAGATTCTTTCCATTCATCTACTTTTTGATTTGGTAATCCAAACATCAAATCAACATTTATATTTTTAAATCCAACCTCCCTAGCTAAATTGAAATTTTCTTCAAATTGCTTAAAACTATGTATTCTTCCTATATCTTTTAAAAGTGAATTTTGTACTGCTTGAAGTCCCATGCTTATTCTATTTACTCCACCTCTTAGCATAGTTTCTAATTTCTCTTTTTCCAAGGCTCCAGGATTACATTCCATTGTAAATTCCATATTTTCTGTTAAATTAAGTTTACTTATAGTTTTCAATAATTTATATATTTGATTAGTCTCTAAATATGATGGAGTTCCTCCACCTATAAATATGCTTTTAATTTTATAATCTATTACTTTTTCGTCTATCTCCTTACATAACGCATCCACATAATCATCTTTAAGATGATCTAATGAGGCATAAGATGGGAAATCACAATAAAAACATTTTTGCTTGCAAAATGGTATATGTATATAAAGTGCTACTTCTTTTAAATTTTTCATTTCTATAATCACTCTTTCTATCATTTAAATTTCTCTTTATTGCTATTATACAGAAATGCATTAAAATGAAAAGATAAAAATAGGAGAATAAATTATATAATATAATTTATTCTCCTATTTTTATACTTCTATAAGATCTATATTAATAATATTGTGTAACACTACATCCTTCTGAGCTCTTTCAATAATTGTGTCAATTATATCGCCTTCAAAATTTATTTTCATTCTTGTTTTTAATCCATTTCTTGAAATATATGTTTCTAATTTATAACCAACCATTGATATTAATGATATTTCTCCATTTTTTCTTTTAATAGTTCCAGTTACTAAACCTAAATTTCTTAATACCTTTCCCTTCTTATTCACGTCTCTCAATTTTGCCTCTAACATAATATACACCCCACTTAAATATTTTATACAATTTAAGTATATTTTCCTTTATTAACTTTAATTACTAATATATTTGTTAAACAGCTAAATTTTAATGACTACTTATACTTTAGTTAAATATTAAATTTTTATTTTACTTTATATATCAATAACTCTTTTGTTGAATATATTATTTATAGATTACCACTAAAAATAGTTTATATAAGGAGATGTTTATTTTGAAAACATTTAAAATACTCGCCTTTGATGGTGGTGGAATTAAGGGTGCCTTAAGTGTAGAAATTTTAAGTAGAATTTGTTCTAAATATCCAAACTTTTTAGATAAAGTTGACTTATTTACAGGTACTTCAACTGGTTCAATAATTGCTTCCTTATTAGCAACAGAGGTTTCTATTAATGAAATAAATAATTTATATAGTAATCCTACTGCAAAAAAAATTTTTTCTCCCTCTCATTTTAATCTATTTCGTCCGAAGTTTAATAATATTAATTTAGAGAATATTATCTCGAATTATTTCGATGATAATCTAAAAATTGGAGACTTAAAAAAATTTATTTTTATTCCCGCATTTCATGTAAAGGGATTAACCGGAAATTCTTGGGAACCAGTATTTTTTAATAATTTATCTAAAAATTCAACATGTGATTTTAGTGTAAAAGATACTATTTTATCAAGTTCAGCTGCTCCTACATACTTTCCATCATATAAGGGTTTTATAGATGGTGGCGTTATTGCTAATTCTCCTACTGCTATTTCATTATTAACTGCTTTGGCCTCTCTTGGCCCCTCTTATAGCCTAGACCAAATAAGACTACTTTCAATAGGTACTGGTGATAGTCCTGAAAAAATCAATGGCAAAACGGAAAAATGGGGAATATTTCAATGGTCATTCCACCCATTAGCTAAAATGAAATCCCCATTATTAGCTCTTTTAATGGATGGGATGTCAGATTTAGAAGACATGTACTGCAAAGAAATTCTAAAATCTAAATATTTTAGAATAAATCCAAAAATATCTAAGTTTATTGAAATGGATGATTATAAATTTATTCCTTATTTAAAGTTAGTAGCTGATACTTATGACTTATCATCTTTATACAATTACATCGAAAACATTTATTTAAAATAATTCGCATTCACAATTTTAGATAAACTTGAATATAATAAACTATAATATTACCACCTTACTCTTACAGTTATCTATCAAAAAGGCTAAGTCTCCTTATGAAACTTAGCCTTTTTGATATTTAAATTTATTTATCTACTTTAAGAACTGCCATGAATGCTTCTTGTGGTATTTCAACTGATCCCACTTGTCTCATTCTCTTCTTTCCTTCTTTTTGCTTTTCTAACAGCTTTTTCTTTCTTGATATATCTCCACCATAACATTTAGCAAGAACGTCTTTTCTCATAGCCTTAACTGTTTCTCTTGCTATTATCTTTGAACCAACTGCTGCTTGAATTGGAACTTCAAACATTTGTCTAGGAATTATTTCTTTTAGCTTTTCAGCAATTCCTCTTCCTTTTTCGTAAGCTTTTTCTCTTGGTACTATCATAGATAAAGCATCTACAACATCTCCATTTAACATTATATCAAGCTTAACTAGCTCAGTTTGAGTATATCCCTTAAATTCATAATCTAATGATGCATATCCTCTTGTTCTAGATTTTAATGTATCAAAGAAATCATATACTATTTCATTTAATGGAATATCATAATTTATAGAAACTCTTGTTTCCTCTAAATATTGCATGTCAATAAAGGTTCCTCTTCTTTCTTGACATAATTCCATTACAGCTCCAACATAGTCAGAAGGTGCTATTATACTTGCCTTAACTATTGGCTCCTCCATATACTCTATCTCTGTTGCTTCTGGAAGGTTTGTAGGATTTGTAAGTTCTATTATATCACCATTAGTTTTTATTACCTTGTATATAACTGATGGTGCAGTTGTAATTATATCTAAATTAAATTCTCTTTCAATTCTTTCTTGAATTATTTCCATATGTAATAATCCTAAGAATCCACATCTAAATCCAAACCCTAAAGCTATAGATGTTTCTGGCTCAAAACTTAAAGCAGCATCGTTTATTTGAAGCTTTTCTAAAGCATCTTTAAGCTCTTGGTATTTTGCTCCATCTACAGGATAAATTCCTGAATATACCATTGGTACGGCTGGCTTATATCCTGGCATAGCTTCAGCTGTTGGTCTATCTGCTTCAGTTATAGTATTACCAACTCTTGCATCTCTTACATTTTTAATAGATGCAGCGATATATCCTACATCTCCTGCACGTAATTCACCTATCGGTAGTGTCTTAGGAGTAAATACACCTACTTCTGTAACTTCGCATACCTTATTTGTAGCCATTAACTTAATTTTAGTTCCTGGCTTAACTACACCATCGAATATTCTTACATATGAAACAACACCCTTATAACTATCATAATATGAATCAAATATTAAAGCTTTAAGAGGTGCATCTTCATCTCCATCTGGCGCAGGTATATTTTCTACTACTGTTTCTAAAACATCTCCTATATTTAACCCTGTTTTAGCAGAAATCATTGGAGCATCTTGTGCCTCTATTCCTATTATATCTTCTATTTCTTGTTTAACTTCATCTGGTCTTGCAGATTGTAAGTCAACTTTATTTATTACTGGAGCTATTTCCAAATCATTGTTTAATGCTAAATAACAATTAGCTAAAGTTTGTGCTTGAACACCTTGTGTAGCATCTACAACTAATATTGCACCTTCACATGCAGCTAAGCTTCTTGAAACTTCATATGTAAAATCTACGTGACCAGGAGTATCTATTAAGTTTAATATATACTCTTCTCCATCTGATCTTCTATATATAAGTCTTGCTGCTTGAGACTTAATAGTTATTCCTCTTTCTCTTTCTATTTCCATATTGTCAAGGATTTGCTCTTCCATTTCTCTTTGTGTTAGAGTTCCTGTGGCTTCTAATAATCTATCCGCTAGGGTTGACTTCCCATGATCTATATGGGCAACTATTGAAAAATTTCTAATATGTTTTTGTCTATTACTACTCATATATAAAACTACAACCGTTTTTTTGGTTAATAGTCACTTCACCCCCATTATAATTAAATCAAAGTAAATTATATCACAATGCCTAGGATACATGTCAATATAAATATGAAGTTGTTAAACCCTGTAAAATACTATATTTAATTAGATTTCTCTAAAAAGTCATCAACTATTTTGTCTAATTTATCATTAGTTGTTTTAGAGTTTGTATTTTTATCCTTATCACTAGATTCACTTTCTTTATCATTTACACCTTCTGTATCATTTGAACCTTCTTTACTATCTCCATTTTCTTCATTGCTTTCATTTATAGAGTTTATTTCTTCATCTTTATAATCACTCTTTATTTTCTCATTAATTTTATTCTTTATACTATTAAACCCATTATATATATTACTTCCTAACATATAAATTTTTTCTGTTATTGGATTATTAGCATTTATCATAAACTCTTTATCTGATACTTTTATAGTTGTATTTTCATTATTTTCATCAGTAGTATAAATTTTAACTTCTGCATTATCTCTTATAAATTCCTCAAAATCTTCTCCAAATTCTTCTTTTACTAATTGATAGTTATCTTCACCATTACCAATTGGTGATAATGCTCTAGTATTTACAATATTAATTTGGACAAAGCCAATGAAAACTAACAAGGAAAAAATTATTGTTCCTATTAAGACTTTTTTATTAAACAAAAAAGCACCCCCTAGTTTTTTTATTATCTAAAAGGATGCTCATAAATATCAACTTTTATTCAATTTAATTCCTATTTAAATGTTCTGCCAATACTCTTGCTATATATTTTGCAGTTAATTTTGCTTCTTGAGCAGTATTTACATTTGCTCCTACTTCTATAAGTACAAAATTATCACTTAAACTATAATTAATAGAAGTTGCTGCAATTTCATATTCATAAGTATTTCTAATTATTCCTGGAAATAGGGTATTAGCTGTATTATACAATTCATCAACTAAAGCTTTATTAGCTGAATATCTTGTACTGTTTTGTCCTGTAACAAACATCATCTTAGCTAAATTTTGGTTATTTAAATTAACTGTAACTGCATCTTTATTAGATACACTGTCTCTGTGCAAATCTATGATTATTTTAAAATCTCCATATTTATCCAAGTACTTTCTTAAAGTTTCATTCGATCTTGTATAACTATCATTATAAGAAACACTATGATTTGTTTTATCATGCATTACTGATATTCCATATCCTTCTTCAAGCTCTTTTGCTAAAACATCACCAACACCTACAACGTTAAAATTACTATCTGTAGTATCTTTTCCCGCTTCAGCATAGTTTTCCGTTGTATGTGTATGGAATATAAGAATTTCTGGCTTTGAGTTATCTAATACTTTCTTTAAACTTGGATCATATGCTGCACTTACTTTATTTAATTCCGCAATATCCTCTGAAGTCATTTTAGCTATACTATCATTTTTTAATGAAAATGGTGTTAATTTTTTTATTGCTGATCCTAAAATAGAATCCCCTAAAGTACTATCTTTAAATAAACTTATTTCTCTTCCAACTATTCCATAAGTACTAAACCCTCTAAGACCTAAAGCTTCTAAAACTACATTTTTTACTGAAAGGTTATTTTCTACATATTCGCCTTCATCATATACTTGAGTTTTCACAACTGGCATAGTAAAGTTTAACATTTGAACATATGCATAACCACCTCGTTCATTGTACTTATTTATAACTCCCATTGCTCTTATAAAAAACACAATAACAGCAAGTATAATTATTGCATATCCAACATTAAAATTAGGTTTAGCAGAAGCTGGTTTTCCTCTAACACCTCTTGATTTTTGTTTAGGTATAGTTTGTCTTAATGAATACAACGGCAACTCCCCCTTCTCTCTATTATTTATATTAAGGGAGTTACATAATTATTAATACTTTTATCAAAATTTATTTGATTAATTCATAAATTTATTTATGTCTTCCATATCTAAGTTTGGTTGTACTGCCATATTTATTCCATTAGCAATTATTTTAGCTAAAGACTCTATAACTGCATCCACATCTTTAGGTGTTACCATTAAATCTCCAACAAAAGGATCTAGTATTTCCTTTATTAAAGCGCTTTTTTCTACTTTATCTACTGATTTTAGCATATTATAAAATTCTTTTCCACTTTCAGCCTTACTTATAAGTTCATCAAGTAGTAAATCAATAGTATCATTTGCTATTGTTGATGCATGAACCACAGTTGGAACTCCAATTGCAATAACCTTTACTCCTAATACTTCTTCGTTTATTTTCATCCTATGATTACCAACACCTGCTCCTGGAGAAATTCCAGTATCACTTATTTGAATAGTTCTATTAACTCTTTCTAACTTTCTAGAGCCTAATGCATCTATACATATAACTAAATCTGGCTTTATTCTATCTACTAAAGATTTCACTATTTCTCCTGTTTCTATTCCAGTAACACCTAGAACGCCTGGAGATATACAACAAACTGGTCTCACTGAATCATCTATCGCATCTGGCATAACTTGTTTCAAATGTCTAGTTACCATAATTTTTTCTGTTACCTTTGGCCCAAGTGCATCAGGAGTTACATTCCAGTTTCCAAGTCCAACTACTAAAGCTGTCTTATCTTCTGATATATCAACCAATCTTTTTAATACATTGTCAACAACCTTAGAAACTTTATCCATAGATTCTCCATCATAATGTGTGAATTCCGGGAAATCTATAGTAATATAATTCCCTTTAGGTTTTCCAAGCTCCTTTCCTGCTTCGTCACTTTCTATAGTTACTGTAGTTATTTTTATATCATCTTCCTTCTCTTCTTCTACAATAACTCCATCAAGATCTCTTTTATTTTCTTTTGTATACATATCTCGTGCTTCTATAGCTAAATCTGTTCTTACATTTATCATAAAAATACCTCCTAAAAATCTTCCATCCCTCTTATTTTTCCTTAATGTTATAATTTAATACTTGAACTTATAAACTTTCAATGATATAATCTAGTATGTTAAAAACGAACTCGAACGCAGATTTCCCCAAAACTGCAAAGAGACCCTATAAAATTATTAAGGGGGTGAATTTAGAATGGCAAATATTAAATCAGCAAAAAAGAGAATTAAAGTTACAGAAGCTAAAACTGCTCAAAACAGAATGATAAAATCAGCTTTAAAGACTGCTATAAAGAAGTTTGAAACTGCTGTTGCTGCAAATAATGCAGAAGAAGCTAACGTTCTTTTCCCTAAGGCTGTTAAAGCTTTAGACATGGCAGCTCAAAAAGGAGTATGTCACAAGAACATGGTAGCTAGAAAGAAATCAAGATTAGCTGCAAAGTTAAACGCTATGGCGTAATCAAATAAGAAGCCGGTCCATTGGACCGGCTATTATTTTTTATGATTACTTTACCATAAATATATTAAAAAGCATTAGTTCCATCTCCATAGTTTTATCTACACCAGATGTTTTCAGCTTTTTTTCAGTTTCTAAACAAATTTCCATTAATTTTTGCAATTGCTTTATAGTAAATTTATTACATTGGTTAACAAGCTTTTCGCATATGAAAGTTGGTAGCCTATACTTACTTGCAAGATCATTTATATTAACTCCATTTTGACTAAGAACTTTAATTTCATATAGTCTTTTGAAATTATTTTCTATATTGCTTATTATCAGCATATGTTGATCGCTTTTAAATAATAATTCATCTAATAAATCAATTGCTCTTTCTACTTTTCTTTGAGATATTAAATCAATTAAATCGAATATATCATCTTCACTAGAATTAGCTATAAGCTTATCTATGTCTCTTTTAGTTATTTGAGCTCCATTAGTATAGGATATAATCTTATCTGCTTCCCTCTTAATTATATCAAAATTATTTTGGACCTTTTCAGCAAAATATCGTGCTTCTATCTTTCCTATTTCTTTTCCATTAGCTTTAAATACTTCCTCTACTTTTTTATAATACCTATCTTTTTTAAGCCTATCAAAATAAACTACTTTAGAAACTTTATCTAAGGATTTTATTTTATTATTCTTTTTAGGAGTATCTCTTTTATCATTAAATAAATAATACATTATTAGTACTGTATAAGGAGGTAAATCCTTTAGATATTTTAATACTTCATTATAAGTTTTAGTGTTTGCACTATCTGTTTTATCTTTTAAAAACGCTGCTCTATATACAACTACAACTTTTTTATCCCCCATAAAAGGCATTGTTTCACAAGCATTCATAATTTCATCAAGATTTGTAGTTAATCCATCTAACCTTATATAATTTAAATCTAGTAAAGATTTATCTACAGTATCATTTACAATTAAGTTTATTCCTTCTTTTATAAGTTCCTCATCTAAACCACAAAAAATATAAGAATTTTCTATTTTACTCTTTTTAACTTCACCTTCTAGTGCATCAAAATCTATCAACTTAATCTACCTTTCTTTAATTAAATACTAAAATATTATTTTCAAGCAAAATTATCTTACCATAATTACTTGACTTAAAATCTATTATATCATAATTAAAATCATTTTTCCCTTTTGATATCTTAAGTACATAATTCTTATTTCTACCTTTTAATATAATATCTTTATTATCTTTTAACATTTGATAACCATCACTTATTCTTATAGTATTAAAATTATTATATGAATTTTGTGATAAAGTTACTATTTTATATTTTTCTAAATCCACACTTTTTTTCAAAGCAACTACACTACGCTCTCCTTTAAAACTTATTGATATTATTCCATCTTTATAATATTCTATCTTAGGAAATGGGCTATATACTAGTATGTAATAATAGAAAACTAGTATTAGAGGGAAATAAATAACCCTTCCATAGCCTTTATAATAAAAGTAACATGTAATCCACATAACAATATAGCATATAATTACTATTTCATTTAAATATAAAGAATTTGGTGTTATATTTAGTAGCCACTCTGTTGATATATCTATAAATAAAGTTACATAATAAGTTATAAATGATATATAGTTAAACAGAAGGTTAACTTTAACTAAAATAGCTAATAAATTTCCTAGCACAACTACTATATTTATTAAAGGTAAGAGTATTAAATTTCCCATAAGAAACCCCAAAGAGAACTCTTTAAAATATATTATTAAAATTGGAAATGTAAAAATTTGTGATGATAAACAAATAGATACACCTTCCCTTAAAAACTTAGGAAATCTATATAACTTTTTATTTATTGTTTTATTAAATATTATTATTCCAAGAGTAGCTAAAAAACTTAATTGAAAGCCTACTTCAAATATGCTATATGGCTTATATAAAACCAATACAATACCAGCCATAGATAATGATGCAAGTTGATTGTAATTTCTTTTTAAAGGAGTTGCTAATCCCATAAATAACATCATTATATAGGACCTTACAGTTGATAAAGCAGCACCTGTAAATATTACATAGATTATAGAAACTATAGGCGCAAGTTTGCTTCCAAATATCTTTTTTAATATAGAGTAAACTAAAACCATATGAAGGCCTGATACAGAAATTGCATGAAGTACCCCCAGATTTTTCATATCTTCTTCATCATCTTTATCTAAAAAATCTGAATATCCAAACGATATAGATGTAACTATTGCCGCTCTTCTATATCCTAACTTTTCCTTTAATGCATAAAATATATACTCTCTCATCCTATATATTTTACCTTTTAAATCAACATTTAATTTCTTAAATTCATCTACTTTAAACTCTCCTATTACCCCTTTTTCTTTATTTATTTCTTTAGTAAACTCTCCAGTTATTATAAGCCTTTCTCCTAATTTAACATTTTTTAAATTGCCAGTTAAATATATCTTTCTTTTTGATACCTCAGCAGTTGCTCCATAAGAATTAAGCGATATTATTCGCACATTTTCCTTTTCGTGAACCTCAAAATTATAATAATAAATATTATTAATTATAGGTATAAAAAAGAAAGCTATAAGAATAATAGTTAACCTCAAATTCATTTTGAATATTAGCATTATAAAAAAACAGCTAGCAATAAGTATTGCTAGCCAAATATTTTTATTTGAAATTATAAATATATAACTTGATAATATAAAAGTAATAAATATATATGGTAATATATTTATTTTTTCTTCATAGTCCAAATGGCAACACCTCATTAATAATTTTTACCATTTTTTTATAATTAAATCTCCTAATAAAAAAATAAATATTAACCAAGATATCACAATAACAAATATCATAGAGTAAGTAAATTTAGTTATCATAATTAATATAAATAACGATATTATATAAATGAATATAGTTAATACTAATAACTTTAATCCTTTTAAATTTCCTCTTTTAAATATTCGACAATTAATTAGAGTATCTATAATCAGCATTAATCCCATTAAAGAAAATCCTATTATGTCATAATTATCTTTTATAAAATAAAGTGCAACTACAGGTATAATACAAAATAATATACATCTTAAAGCTACTTTTTTGCCTTTATAAACATCATTCCCATATATCATATTTATGATTATTATAGGTGAAAGCATAAAAAAATTCATTAATATAATAAAATACTCGTCTACTACTAGTCCACTTGTTATATAATATTTTAAATTTAAAAATACAATTTCACATAGCATAGCTATGGTGTATATGCTTATTCCTCTTTTTATCCCCTCTTCTACTTCAGCATGTTTTTCTTTTAATTTAAAGAAAGCCTTAATACTACTTTTATAAGTATATATATCTCCTATTTTTTTGAGTAACATGGATAGCTTTCCTTTAACTATTCCAACTCTTGCTAAGCTTATAAGAGAAATATCACCTAACGTTTCGCCTTCAATAGAAAATTTATATCCATCGGTATTATATAATGATATAATCTTATTCTTTTGCTCAGGGTTTAGCTTACAATAAATCCTTGTTTTAGAAACAACTCTAAGCATTTCCTCTTCACTTAAAGATTCTAATTCAACACCTGTAGTAATTTGTTCTAGTGATGATATAAGACCTATTTTTTTGCCAAAAACTTCAGAAGCTATTTTATTATCCTCAGTAAATATAATTGGTAACACACCTTGATCCATAATACTTCCAATATCATCAACTACATCATCAATCAAAGGATTTTCTAGAGCCATAATTCCAACAAACACCAAATTGCTTTCTATATTTTCAAATTCTGAAGGCTCATAATTAAAGCTTCTATATGCAAATGCTTCTGTTATTAATCCTTCTTTTGAAAAATTCAAATCTGCAAGTTTAATCTTCATTATATCTTCTGACGACATTTCTCTTTCTATTCCATTAATAAGTATATGAGTACAACTATTTAATATTGCTTCTAAACTTCCTCTAGAATTTGCTCTATATCCATTTCTATTTTTATTGACTGTAGTTATCATATTTTCATTAGAGCCTCTATCAATTTGGAATTTCCTTTTATTTTTACTTTCTAAATTGCCTTTAAAAATAGAATTCTCAACTCCATATTTTACATATGCTACTTCAAGCATGTTTCCTTTTGACCAATTATTATCATTATTGTATTTTGCATTATTACATAGTATTGATATATCTAAAAGTCTTTTTATATTTATATCATTAATATCTATTGTATTAGATTTATAAATTTGTTCATTTGTGTATAATTTATCTAAAAACAATTCTTTTTTAGTTATTGTCCCAAGCTTGTCCAGGAAAAATATTTTTATGTCATTTACTAAATCTAAGGCTGAAAAATTTGTTAGTTCAATATCATCTTCCCTTAAAATCTTTTCTTTTATGTATTTTCCATAATACGTTATTATAATCGGAACAAAAATACAAATTGTTGCAAATACCCCTTGTATAAATAGTTGTTTTTTGTCAATTAATTTCCCAGGAAATACAACTATAAAAATTGCTTGTACAATAATTAGGCATAATACAAGTTTAAATAAAATTTCCTCCATCTTATTTATAGCAATATCCTTTTTACCCTTTGAATTATCTATTATTCTTATTAACTTTCCTAGTTGTGTATTATTTCCAACTCCTATAACTATCCCTTTTCCTGAACCTTCTTTTACTAAAGAACCTCTAAAAAGAATGTTACTCATTTCGCCAATAGATGATATTTCATTATCAAGCTTTGTTGAAAATTTATCTTTTAAAAATCGATCTCCAGTTACACTACTTTCATCTACTTTAAGATTTTCACTCTCTATAATTCGAATATCAGCTGCAATTATAGAATTTTTTCTAAAATAAACTATATCTCCTTTTACTAAATCTTCTGCTTCCACTAATTTCTCTATTCCTTCTCGTAAGACTAGTACTTGGGAAGTATTTAAATTTTGTAAAATTTCTATTTCTTTTTCCTTAGAAATCTCATGATATAATTTAAACCCTAAATTAAATAATAGTAAAAATATTGTTAGTAAACTAACTATGTAAAATTTATTTAATAAAAAAATAGTTATAAGTAATAAATATAAGTACAAGTATTTTTCTTTTAAAATATCTAATATTAATTTAAATACCCCTCTAGAATATGGAAGCGAAATTTTATTATCCCCATCCTCTTCTTTTCTTAAGTTACAATCATACTCGTAAAGCCCTTTATTGACATTGCTTCCAAGTGAATCTACTACCTTCGTCCAGCTATTTCCATAATAACTTTTCATTTTCCTCCTCCTACCTCTAATAATTCGCCATTTATTACTATTATTTTTAAAGTTATTTTAATTGTATCATTTTTTAAATTTAACTAAAAAAAGAAAAACCTAACACTTATAGTATAAGTTGTTAGGCCATTTTTTTAAAGTATTAATTTCTAATATTTACTATAATCTATTAAGATTTTGTTTTAGGATTAAATATTAACGCCATTATGTATCCAAAGAAAATTGCAGCTGTTATTCCTGCAGCTGTTCCTGTTATCCCACCTGTAAAAGCACCTATTAATCCTTTTTCTTCAACAGCTTTTATTGCACCTTTAGCAAGAGAATTTCCAAACCCAGGTAAAGGAACTGTTGCACCCGCTCCACCTATTTCAACTAATTTATCATATATTCCAAAGGCACCTAATATTACCCCTAATGTTACAAAGATTACTAGAATTCTTGCTGGTGTCAATTTAGTAGTGTCCATAAGAATTTGTCCTATTACACATATTATTCCACCTACTATAAAGGCACTTAAATATTCCATACTAGTCTCCCCTTTCTACTTTTCTTTAAATTCTATTGCTACAGCATGTGCTATGCCCGGAATACTTTCACCTTGTAAAGATGAGGTTGTACTCATAAGAGCTCCTGTAGAAATTAATAAAAGATTTTTTATTTCTTTTCTCATTAATTTTTTGTAGAAGCATCCTGATGCTACCACAGCTGAGCACCCACACCCACTTCCTCCTGAGTCTGTATTTTGAACTACATCATCAAATATCATATCTCCACAATCAAAGTAATTTTCTCTTATATCATATCCATATTCTAATAGTAATTTACATGTTATTTCTTTACCTACTTTACCCAAATCCCCTGTTGCAATTACATCATAAAACTTAGGGTCTCTACCTGTATCCTTGAAATGCCTTGCTAAGGTATCTACTGCTGCTGGTGCCATAGCTGCACCCATGTTATTTGGATCTTTTATTCCATAATCTTTTACAACTCCTGTTGTTATATAAGTAACTTCTGGAAAGTTACCCTCTTTTCCAAGAACCATAGCTCCTGAACCAGTTACAGTCCATTGAGCCAATGGACTTCTTTGTGACCCATATTCCAAAGGAAATCTAAATTGCCTTTCTGCTGAACTAAAATGTGATGAAGTAGAGGCAACAACATAATTAGCAAATCCTCCATCTATCATCATAGAAGCCACACTTAATGATTCTGACATAGTGGAGCAAGCTCCATATAATCCAAAGAACGGTATATTTAATTTTCTAGCTGCAAAAGATGAAGATGTTATTTGATTTAATAAATCTCCAGCAAATAAATAATCTATATCCTCTTCTTTTAATCCAGCGCGATTTATTGCACTTGTTATTGCTGTATACATCATTTCGCTCTCAGCTTTTTCATAGCTTTCTTTTCCAAACATATCATCATTTAATATTTCATCAAAATATTCCTTTAATGGTCCTTCACCCTCTTTTGGTCCAACAATAGAATATGTTGCTATTATTTTAGGAGGATTTTGAAGTTTTACAGTTTGCTTTCCAACTTTTTTTACATTTAAATTATTAGTATTCATATTATTCCTTCCTCCTTTTTATTTTAATACTTGTATAAAATAATAAATAATACCTATTATTACGGAGCTTCCTATACCATATACTAATACTGGTCCTGCTATGGTAAACATTTTAGCTGCTACTCCAAACACGAAACCTTCTTTTTTAAATTCTATGGCTGGAGCAACAACAGCATTTGAAAAACCTGTTATCGGAACTACCGTTCCAGCGCCTCCGAAAGATGCTATTTTATCGTATATTCCTACTCCAGTTAATAGAGCTCCTAAAAATACCATAATTATTGGTAACAACATTTTAACCTCTTCTTCTTGAAATCCATATTTAACTAGAAGTGTTTGAAAAATTTGACCTAATGTACAAATTGCCCCTCCAACTAAAAAAGCCCTTGCACAATTTCTAACTATTTTAGGCTTTGGATTTGTCTGATCTGTAATAGTTTGAAATTTATTTAATATTTGTTGTTCACTTGGTGTCTTTTTTTTAGCCATAATATTACTCCTTTCTAAATATGTATAATTTTATTATCCCAATTATAATAAATATAACACTGGAATATACTTCAAAATTTTTTCAACAAAAAAAAATCTTTTGATATAATTTCAAAAGATTTTTATTATAACTTATTCATTTTTTTCTTTCCCTTTGTTATCATTTGTAATTTAATATTTTTTCTTTATTCTTGTAGTTTTTGTTTCATTAATACTAATACTTTCTTTTCAATTCTAGATACTTGCACCTGACTTATACCTAGCATCTTAGCAACTTGAACTTGTGTTTTATCCTTAAAGTATCTAAGCATTATTATTTGTCTTGACTTACTATCGAGGCTTCTTAGTGCTTCTTTTAATGCAATTTTATTTATCATATCACTATCGTCTTCACCTTTTTCACTTAGTTTGTCTATAAGTAAAACAGGTGCTCCATCATCTTGATGAATAGTATCATATAGATATTGCATACTAGCAGCAGATTCTATAGCAAACAGTATTTCTTCTTTGTCTACGCCTGAAAACTCAGATAGCTCTTCAATAGTTGGTTCCCTATCTAATTTTTTAGTTAGTTGTTCTTTGTCAAAATGTAACTTCCTAGCTAAACTTTTTACATTTCTACTTACCTTTATTATTCCGTCATCTCTAATAAACCTCTTTATTTCCCCTATTATCATAGGAACTGCATAGGTAGAAAACTTAACATTAAATTTATCATCGAAATTATTTATAGCTTTAACTAACCCTATGGAACCTATTTGAAATATGTCTTCGTAATCATACCCTCTATTAAGGAATTTTTTACTAATGGATGATACAAGAGGTAAATTCATCTCAATGACTTTATTCATGGCATCTTGATTACCTGCTTTTGCTAGAGGTATTAATTGTGAGTTTTCTTCATAATTATACGCCTCTTTTCTTACACTTCCATTTTCCATATACTTCACCTAACTTACTGTGTTGAATTTCTTCTTCATTACAACTTTAGTTCCTTTACCTTCTTCGCTCTTTACTTCTAAGCTATCCATAAATGTTTCCATAACTGTAAATCCCATTCCGGATCTTTCTAGCTCTGGCTTTGAAGTATATAGTGGTTCCATTGCTTGCTCAACATTTGTAATTCCTCTGCCAAAATCTTCAATACTTATAGTTATTTCATCCCCACTTATAGTAGCTTCTATTTTGATTATACCCTCTTTTTTGTTTTCATAACCATGTATTATAGAATTTGTTACGGCTTCTGATACCGCTGTCTTTACATCTGTTAGTTCTTCTACTGTTGGGTCTAATTGGGAAACAAATGCAGCAACTGCAACCCTTGCAAACCCTTCGTTTTGGGATTTACTCATTAATTCTATACTTACTTTATTATCTACCATTTTAAACCCCTCCATTAAATATTGACTACAGCTTCATCTATATTGCTATATACATCAATAATTTTATACATACCTGATATTTCAAAAACTTTATTAACAGTTTTATTTATTTCTGCTACACAAAGTTTCCCATCTCTATTTTGCATTTTCTTATATCTACCTATAACTACACCAATTCCAGAGCTATCCATAAATGTTACTCCATTAAAGTTTAATATAACTTTTTTTATGTTATCTCTATCTATCCTATCATCTATTTTAACTCTTACCTCTTCAGCACTATGATGATCTAACTCACCCATTAAGCTAACAACTAGTTTGTCTTCATTTTTATCGAATTTTAGATACATACAAACTGGGGCTGCCGCAGAAAGCCATTTAATTGTGCGACCAGCACCACCCACCTCCTCAATAGTTATTTAAAATTATTTTCCTTCTTTTTCCATAATTTTAACATACTATTTTATTCATAGTCAAATAAAATAATAACTTTTTTATCTTATTATATTTAAATTAATAGAAATTTTAATATTTAATTTATTACTCAATATAAATTTATGTAATATATGTTATAAATTTTTATTAAAAATTAAAAATACTTAGTTTTATGCATATTTAAATAGTAGATAAAAAAATTCTATTTAAACCCTAACTTAAGTAAGTAAAATCAATAGCTTAAGAGGATATGACGTTTCGTTATACCCTTTAGAAGAAAAAATTAATGTGTAAGCCTAAAAGGGGGTCGCGAAACGCGACCCCCTTTATAAAAGTAAGAGATTAACTTTGTAAAAGTAGTCAAGATTAATTGAAATTGAACAAACTAAATTCTACATTAAAATAAATTTCTAAGACTATGTCTTTTAGTTATATTACTATTCTTGTTTTTCTTTTTTAACTTTTTTATATTTTTTTATTTCTGATCGTAAGCTTGTATAAAAATCTTCTAATGATTCACCTTCTTCTAATATTAAAGTTTCTATTGCATCATCTAGATTATCCATAGTATATATATGGAAATCCCCATTTTCTATAGACTTCTCAATTTCTGGTATTAATATTAATTCATCCTTATTTGAAGAAGGAATTAAAACTCCTTTATTTTTAACTGTATCTAAAAAGTCACATACCCTATAGAAACCTTCAATTTTTTCATTAACACCTCCAATTGCTTGTACCTCCCCTAATTGATTTATAGAGCCAGTTACTGCAATTGTTTGCTTTATAGGTCTTTTACTTAATGAAGATAAAATACATATAATCTCTGCTACTGATGCACTATCTCCATCAAGTAAACCATAAATTTGCTCAAAACTTAAATAAAAATCTACTGGAATTTCTTCATATGGATTAATTATATTATTTAGTAATCCTTTTAATATATTTATTGATTTTTCATGTATTTTTCCGCTTAATCTACTTTCTTTATGAATATCTATTATTCTTCCTGATCCTTTGTGAGATACACATGTTATCCTCATAGGCTTTCCAAAAGAATGATATCCAGTATCCAAAACAGCTAGTGCATTTATAACTCCTACTCTTTTTCCTATAACAGATATTAAAATTTTGTTTTCTTTATACATTTTATCATATTCATCTTCTATTCTTTCTTTAGCATATGCAATATCTACTATATCTTTAGATTCTATCATTAATGACTTTCTCTTTTTTGCATTATCATTTGCTAAAATCATTAATTTTTCTATTTCAGTAGTATCTATATTTACTTTAGTCTTACTATTAGCAGTTCTTGATAGATATTTGATTATTTCATTTATTCCATCTTCTGTAATAGGCATAAGATTATTTTGCTTTACTTTATTTTTTATAGATTTATTTATATAAGATGTAACATTATCATTTGCCTCTACAATAGGATTAAATTCAGCCCTTAAAGGGAATAACTTTCTAAAATCTTCATCTAAGCTATACAGTGTATCATAAGTTTCCTGATCACCTATTAAGATCACTTTTACATTTATAGGTATTGGTTGTGGCTTTAATCCACTTATTGATATTACTTCTACATATGATTTTGAATTATCATATGTTATTTTATTAGTTATAAGAGCCTTCTTCAAATGGTAGTAAGAATATGAATTAGTAGCTAGTGAGCTCATTCTAACAATTAAACATCCACCATTTGCTTTTAGTAAAGTTCCTGGATTTATTAAGGATATATCTGTCGTATATACACCATTATGATTCTCATACTCTATAAAACCCATTAAATTGTTTATATTTGGATCTTCTTCATAAATAACAGGTGGTGTAGACCTTGAACTATTGTCAACAAGTAAATGCATATCATACTTATTTATAACTTGATAAAGTTGTTCTTCATCTTCATCAATATCCATTGTATAGCAATTTATAATTTCCTTTTCAATTGATATAAATAATCTTTCTAAATATTCATAAGCTGCATCATCATCTATAAATTCAAGTAAAACCTCGTCCTTATATCCTTCCATTTCCTTTGCTAAGAAGTCACTATATATTTCCTTTAACTTTTTTATTGATTTAGTTTCTATATCTTTTAATTTTCCTAAAACTACTTCTGCTTTTTTCTTTAAAATAGATGCTTTTGCTACAATAGCTTCTTTCTTATTTTTTTCTAATTTATCATATTCACTTTCGCTAATTACCTTGCCATTTATTAATGGAATAAAAGCAAAACCCTTATTAGTGACTTTCACTTCAAAATCTTCTTTTTTTGCCATCTCCATCAATTCACTTATATAATCATTTCTCTTACTTTGTATTTCTTCTATAAGCTCATCCTTTTCATCTTCAGATGAAGTATTATAGAACTCCTCTACTATTTCTATATAATTATTTCTTATTTCTTCAACTGCGTCCTTCAACTTTTTACCATTACCATTACTAACAAATAATACTTCTGGCTTTTTATCATCCTCTAATGAAACATAGCAAATGTCTTTTGGAGGTTCCAGATATTTATACTGCTCCTCTATATAACCTTGCAGTTTCTTTAGTTTTTCCTTAGAAAATGAATCAATTAAATAAAGATTATAGCCTTCTTTATTTATATTAAGAGCTCTTCCAATCTTTTCATACTCACTATCTATTTCAGGAATTTTTGTTACACTGCCTTTCAAATCACTTTCTTTGAATTTAAAATTAAATTTTACTTCTTGTGAAGTTAACTCTTTTCTCATATATTTTCCACTTTAAAATTGCTTTAGCAATTATTAAGAAGCAGTTTCCCCCCTTTTTTAGTATTTACTATATAGATATTCCTAAGATGCTTTTTTAGGGAATAATTTTTAAAATTTAATTATTTTTATCTATATCATATTAAATATATATGAAAGTTTATTATGACTAATACTTTCTTTTTCATAATTATATATTTTTAGTTAATATTTTGTTGTAAAATAATAAAAGACCTGTGTTTTTTTATTCACAGATCTTTCTTTTACTAGTGTTTTTTAACTACATCAGTTCTATAAACTTATTTACCATTTCTTCTGCATTCTTATAATCTTGCTCTGAAGGCACAAAACAGAATGATAATCCTGGCTCAACTACTTTAAGCTTTAAATCTTTAAGTCTTGATGTTAGCATTCTTACTCCTTCTCCACTCCATCCATAAGAACCAAATGCTAATGCAGGTTTTCCTCTATTTATTATAGGATTAACTAATGATAATAAATCCCAAGATGGTTTAACTGCATCTTGATTTATTGTTGGAGATCCAACCATAAATCCTCTTGCTCTTTCTATTTTTGCTATACTTTCTTCTAAAGGAATAGTTGTTATTTCTGTTACATCTGCATTAAATCCCTTTTCTTCTAGCATTTCCTTCATAAAGTTAGCCATATTTTCTGTATTTCCATATGCAGAAATATAAAATATTTCTACCTTATTTTTATCTACTTCTGCTTCTGTTGCCCATTCTTTATAAAGATTTAAAATCTTATCTATATTAGCAACATGAACTGGTCCATGACTAGGTGCAATACATTCTATATTTAAGTCTTTTATCTTGTCTAAGCCCATTAGTACAAACTTTTTAAATGGTCCCATTATGCAATTAAAGTAGTATTCCATTTCTACAAAATAATCTTGGTTCAAACTTTCTGTAATTCCGCCTTCTGGACAATAATGAGAACCAGTAAAATCACATGTAAATAGTAAATTTCTTTCTTTTACATATGTGAAAATAGTATCTGGCCAGTGTAAATTAGGTGCGCTTATAAATTTAAGACTTGTTTCTCCAAGTGAAATCTCTTCTTTAGCTTCTACGGCATTAAAATCTCTATTTAATATATTCTTTAAATAATTTAATGCAGCTTTAGATGCTACTACTTTTATTTCAGGATAATCTTCAATTAATTTTATTAATGATCCACTATGATCTAATTCAGTATGCTGAACTATAACATAGTCTACTTTCCTATCACCAATTACTTCTTTTAAATTATTTTTAAACTCATCATAAAATCCAGTTTTAACAGTATCTACTACAGCTACTTTTTCGTCATTTATTACGTAAGAGTTATAGGTTGTTCCTTTTTTAGTTTCCATTATTATATCAAATATTTTTAAATCCGGGTCTTTAACCCCTACCCAATATATATTATTCTTTAGCTCTTCCTGTAACATATCCCTACCTCCAACTTTAATCTTTTACTATATATATTTTAGTAATATTTTACCATAAATACTTTTGTCAAACAATTATGCAATTCGACTTTTTTTGTGTATTTATCATCTATATTTTAATTCTTCTATAACTTTTTATTTAATTTTTCTATAACTTTTATATTTTTATCATATCTGTTATATTATCAACTTCTATTATATATTCATAGTGCAAAGCCCTTGTTAATGATACATATAAAAGCCTTTGATCTAATAAATTATTTTTAAAATTAGACTTACTCGGATTATAAATAATTGTTGCATCGAATTCTAATCCCTTTGTTAAATAGGATGGTATTATCAATATATCATCATTATGCTCTTTTTCATTCCCTTTTATTAATGTTGCTTTAAATTGCGAATTCTTTTTTATAAGCTTTTCTAAAGTTTTTCCTTCTTCTACACCTTTAGTTATTATTGCAATACTACTTTTCCCTTTATCCATAACTTCAGTAATTATATCATTTATATTTTTTACTGCATCTTTGCTATTATTACATTTTATTATTTTAGGTAATTCTCCATGTCTTAATACAGGTTTTGCTCTTTTCAAGTCTAACTCTTGTGCATCTAGCGCACCATTAGCAAAATCTATAATCTCAACTGTAGATCTATAGCTTTGAGTAAGCTGCATATAAGTTGCCTTTCCATCAAAGACCTTATCTACTATATCACTCCAATTCTTTATCCCTTTATAATAATATATTCCTTGAGCAATGTCTCCAACTAAAGTAAGAGAATTTCCTCTTGTTAATCTATTTACTAAATAAATTTGGAATGGATTATAATCTTGTGCTTCATCCACCACTATATGAGAGTATTTTTCTTTTTCTTCAACACCTTCTAAAAGAATATTAATATATAAAAGTGGTGCTAAATCATCTTCATCTATAATTCCTTTGTTATAGTTTGAAATAATTTCTTCCTTCATGAATTGTGATAACTCTTTTGGTATTTTATTTAAAGTAGCAAGTTCAAAAAAATCTTCATTTTTAAATAAATCCACATATATGTCCTTAGAAGTTATTCCTCTCCAGCTTTTAAAATACTCATTCATTTCTTTTTTTGAGTTATTTTTTATATTATTTTTTATTTCATCTCTTTCTGAATAAGTTTGTATTAATTGCTTTCTTCTATCTTCACAATCTTCTTGTTTAATTTTTATTTCTTTAATCTTTATATCCCATTCTAAATCTACTTGCAGACAAAGGACTTCTATTCTCTCTTTAAGCTTTAATCCTAAATATCTTTTTATTTCATCTTTTCTTTTATTTATTGGAAAATTCTTTAAGTCTTTAAGATAAAGCCTCATTATTTCTCTTTTATTGAATAATAAATAATCTCCAATCATTATATCTGTTATATCAACAGAGTCACTTTCTAATAATGCAATGTATCTATCAATAATAGATTTAAATGCTAATGTTCCTTTTATTTTAGATGAATTTATTATTAATTTGCATTTTTCTGCATCGTCAGATTCAATTAACTCCTTAAGTTTTTCATCTTTTCCCTTTACCTTACTTCTAATTTTCAGATGCTTAAGTACTAAATCCTGAAAAGTAGTTTGATTAACTTCATCAACACCTAAATTAGGTAATATATCTGAGATATAATCCAAAAACAACTTATTAGGAGCTAGAACTAAAATATCTTTTCCTTTCATAGTTTCTGAATATCTATAAATCAAATAGGCAAGTCTATGTAAGGCTATAGTAGTTTTCCCAGAACCAGCTGAACCTTGAACTATAATAGGTAAATTCTTAGGCCATCTTATAATATCATTTTGTTCCTTTTGGATAGTTGCTACTACTTCTTTTAATTTTTTTCCTCTACTTTCCTCAAGATTTATTTTTAAAAATTCATCAACTAAGTCATTTCCTTCATCGCCTGTTTTTACTATAATTTCGTTTATCCCCTCATCAAATATTTCATTTAAAGAATCTTCCTTAAATAAAAATTTTCTTTTTAGAGATAGGTTTCCTTCTATTATTCCTAGTGGAGATTTATAATATGCATATCCTCCAGTTCCACTATAATATAAATCAGCTACTGGAGTTCTCCAATCTACTACTATTTCTTCTCCATCTATAGTTGAACTAACTGATTGTTTGCCTATATATATACTTTCGTCTTGGCCTCTCAGTTCCCTAAAATCAACCCTACCAAAATAAGGAACCTTAATAGCCTCCTCATAATTCTTTATATCTTTTTTTAATACAGAATATATTTTTTCTGTTGTTTCTTTTTCTTCGTTATAATTTCCCTTTGATTCTTTTGTTAAAGCTTTTAACTTGCCTTCTATAACTTCATAGCTCTTTTTCTTCTCTAAAAGTTCATTATCTATCTTTTTCCTTTTTTCCTTTAATATTTCTTGTTCTAATTTCAAATTATTATTCATATCACTACCTCTAAATTCAACTAATGCCTTAATTATAGGCTAATTAAAATCTAAATTCAATTATAAAGCACATAACTAAACAATTAAAAATTATTAATTAACATTAATATATAACCTTCTTATATTCCAATTATTTACTTCAAACAATACATTTATTCCTTATATTACCTCATTTATAGATTATATATTTCAATAGGTATTTTACTTTCCAATATTGTATGTTAGAATCTTAACGTAAAGGAGATGTTAATATTGTCTAAGCAAACAAAAACCCCTAATTATATAAAAATAGCTATTGATATAGCTCATAGAATAATAAATAATGAATTTTTAGAAGGAAGTAAAATAACAGGAAGAACTACTTTAGTTAGTATATATAATGTATCTCCAGAAACTATTAGAAGATCCTTAGCATTATTAAAAGATATGAATGTTGTTACTATTAATGAAAAAAGTGGAATCATAATAAATAATAAAACTTATGCAAAAGAATTTTTAAATAAATTCAAAACAAAATCAGATTTTACTCATTTAAATAGCGACACTTTTGATTTAATAAAGAAAAGAAAAGATATCGATAATAAGCTTGAAAAAAATATTAATGCAATAATTGAATTTGCTACTCAGCTAAGAAATGTTGGTTCTATTATCCCTTTTGAAAGTATAGTAGAAGAAAATAGTATTGCTGTAGATAAAAGTATTGGTGAACTTAACTTTTGGCATAATACAAAAGCTACTATAATTGCTGTTAAGAGGGATGGCGATTTATTCTTATCACCTGGCCCGTACTTCAAAATACATTCACAAGATATAATAGTTTATGTTGGAGAAGATTCAGTTTTAGAAACAGTTAAAAACTATATTTCTTTACCATCATCTGATAAAGAATTATAATAACGGGGCATGTTTAATTTAGAATTTAAAAATTTAAAATGAATGTTGTATTTCATACTGAAATACTTCTAAATTTATATTATCTTAAACTATGTTATACTAATTTATTAATTTATGACATAAATTTAAGGTAGTTCATTTTGAACTACCTTAATATATAATTTATAAATATTATTCTATTTATAATGTTAAAATTAACTTACTCGGTAATTTTAATCACTTAAATATTTAGTGAAAATGCTACTTTTTTCTTTTAATATAGACACCTCATCGATAATAGAAGTATTATCTTTCATCACTTTAAAAACCATATAATCTGTCATATCTATTGACTTATCATCTGTTTCTAATTTATAAGACACTTCATATTCATAATGTATAAATTCATAATTTGTATAAGTATCATTTTCTGATTCTTTAGTTTTTACTATTTTAATATCTGTTATATCCTTTATATTATTCTCATTTATAACAGTATAATAAAAATGAAGAATTCTATTAGTCATTAAAGTGTCAAATCCGTTTTCTGTAAAGTATTCCCCAAAATTTGCTTTTGACTCCTCTGCGTATTTATCCAAATCCTCCCCAAATGTAATACTCTCATATGTCTTTACAGATAGTAACTTGTTAATGAAATTATCTACAGTTTTTTCTTGTTCTTTAGAATTACATCCTATTAGCAAAAGTAATGATATACCCATAAGTAAAATTATTTTAATAAAATTTTTCATTTACATACCCCTTTGCATTATATAGATAACAATTACTATGAATTAGTTATCTATTTATTATACTCAATCAAAACCTCAGTATGAAATACCACCTTAATTTTACATTCTACATTTTACATTTTACATTTTTAATTATGTTACAGCTCCGTTATTTTTATTAATTTTCCAATATATAATTAACTGCATCTTCAAACTCTAGTTTTTTAAATTTTTTTCTAATCTTAAAATTTATATTTTCAATATATTTTATAGAAAAGGGCAGATATTCATTTATTATTTTTATATATTCACTTGAAAAAAACTCCTTACTTAATACTACTGAAAACAATATAAGCATTATGCAATTTGTTTTTATAAGTTCTTTTAATTCAGGTATATTTTTTCCTTTAAAACAACTGTCTTTTTCCAAAAATAAAGTTGTAAAATTTATTAATTTGTTTACTATTTTATCTAAATTATATTTAGGAGCTAATTGTGACATTATAGTTATATGATTATTATTTATATCAGATTTAATATCTTGTAAATCATCTGCCAGTTGAAGCAAGAAACCATAAAAAATACAAAAAGATATTTCATCTTTATTCAGCTTTCCCTTTGTTAAAAATCCATCTACTAGTACTGATGATCCACCTTTTTCAATAGATATTCCTAAAATATCCTCTTCATAAGGAATAGTAACGATATCTTGTTGTTTTAAACTTCTTATTTGACCTTTATGAATGGAAAGTAAAGATTTATATAACTCACTATAATCATTTCTTTTAAAGTCTTCTTCGATATAACTAACTAATTTATAAACATCTTCTTCATGCGAATCATTCCCTTCAATGTTCTCTCCATTTAATCTCTTTTTCAATTTATTATTAAATATTTTCTTATCTGCATCATTTATCTTTGTATTATCTAAATAATTATCTGTATATGGATATAACATACTATATCCAAATATAGCCTTAGACAACTGTACTTTTTCTCCAAATGCTGCTTGAAGAATATTTATAATCCAAACATTCCTCATAGCTTGCCCTATATCACTATAACTTAAATTATCATCAAATTGTTTTGCTTCTTTTATAAACCTTTTAGTGCTATTAAAAAAGTCATTCTTAAGATTTTTATTAATTATTCCGAGCTTAAAAGTTTCTTCTTCACTTTCTATAAAATCGTCTATAATTTTATTAAAATCCTTTTGCCACTCTTTCTTCTTACTATCTTCACTTGGAAATTCACTTATTTTTTTAATTATTAAATCTATATAATTATCTAAGTTCTTTTCTTTATTTTTCTTTTCTATATTAGTATATTTTTTCATATCCAATTTGAAATATCTATCTGATTTCCACCATTGGTCACTACATTCTAAATATATAGAGTTTATTAAGTCCATTATTAATCCCCCAAGTCTAATCTTATAATCACACTAACTTTCTACTTTGCCGCCCATTAATTTATAAGTAGCATTCCCTATTGCTCTTTTTAAAACTCCAATTTTAATATCAGGATGATAAACAAATTTTGCAAGCCCTGAATTCTTCCAATATCTATAATCTGCATCTCCTTCTTTAAAAGGTGTTTCTCCTGATTTTCTCCATAAATTATACATAAATATAGATTTTACTTTTGGTTTGTGTATTTTTCTAGATATCAAATCTTCACTAAACTTACTAGATATACATTTTATTTTTTCCACATTTTTATCATTTAATTCTGTTGCTCTATATGCTATTGGTATCATTTCCACAAAATTAAATCCCCAATAATATAAGACATCCCTAATATACTTTGCTGAAGATGTATGACCTGCCCCTGCAGTAGTAGTAATTACTAATGCCTTTTTTGTAAAAAATTTTGGCCTATGAAAATTATATGACATATGGTCTATAAATATTTTTAAAAGCCCACTAACTTGCATTGAATAAACAGGTGAAGTGATTATAATAGCATCTGAATTTTCAATTTCATTAACTATATAACTTATCTTTTCATTGTGTGGGCATTTATCTTCACCTTTATAAATGCATAAAAAACATCCATTACAATAAGGTATGCTTTCTTTACGTAATTCAATATCTACAAATTCAATTTCACCATGTTTTTTCATTTCCTCTTTTGCAATATTTAATACATCCCAAGTATTACCCCTTCTTGGACTTCCATGTATTACAACACATCTCATAATTTCTCCCCCTAAAATAACAAAAGAGAAAGCACTTTATTTTGCCTTCTCTCTTGTGATTACTCTATTATATTATACACGATATTTATAAATTGCGAATTAAACTTAATGATATGTATTAACTTTCCGATTTTTATATAATATCTCCAATTTAATGGATATCATTAATGAGCCTAGTACTTCTTTGCGTAAGCTATTAGCTTATAGAACATATCTAGTTATCGTAGCCTTTATATTCACAATTTATTACTAATTCTTAAATGAGTGAATTGGTGCTGGTATTCTTCCGCCTCTTTGTATAAATAATGAAGATGAATATTTATTTACAGGCATTACTGGAGCTGTTCCAAGTAATCCTCCAAACTCAACTAAGTCTCCTACCTTACAGCCAGGAGCTGGTATAACTCTTACTGCTGTAGTTTTATTGTTAATCATTCCTATTGCTGATTCATCTGCAATCATAGCAGCTATTGTTTCTGCTGGGGTATCTCCTGGAACTGCAATCATATCTAATCCAACTGAACATATAGCAGTCATAGCTTCTAGTTTTTCTAAATTTAATGAACCATTTAATACAGCATCAATCATTCCTGCATCTTCTGAAACTGGTATAAATGCCCCACTTAATCCTCCTACATGACTACATGACTACATGCCATAACTCCACCTTTTTTAACAGCATCATTTAATAATGCAAGAGCTGCTGTTGTACCATGGGTTCCAACTACTTCAAGTCCCATTTCTTCTAGTATATGTGCAACTGAATCTCCTACTGCTGGTGTTGGAGCCAATGATAAATCTACTATTCCAAATGGTACTCCTAATCTTTCTGAGGCTTCTTTTGCAACTAATTGTCCCATTCTTGTAATCTTAAATGCAGTTTTCTTTATAGTTTCTGCAACTACATCAAAAGATTCTCCTTTTACTTTTTCTAATGCCCTTTGCACAACACCAGGTCCACTAACTCCAACGCTTATAACTTTATCAGCTTCTCCAACTCCATGGAAGGCTCCTGCCATAAAAGGATTATCTTCAACTGCATTACAGAACACAACTAGCTTAGCACAACCAAATCCCTTTGTATCCTTTGTATATTCAGCAGTTTTTTTAATTACTTCTCCCATTTCTCTAACTGCATCCATATTTATTCCAGCTCTAGTTGAACCTACATTTACAGATGAACATACTTTGCTAGTTTTAGCTAATGCTTCTGGTATTGAATTTATTAGTATTTTATCGCCTTTAGTATATCCCTTTTGTACTAAAGCTGAAAAACCACCTATAAAATCTATACCTAGAGTTTCAGCTGCTTTATCTAAAGTTTTTGCAAACTTAACATAATCTGTTTCATCTGTAGCTCCAGCAATTATTGATATAGGAGTTACAGCTACTCTTTTATTTACTATTGGAACCCCAAATTCATTTTCAATTTCTTTTCCTACTTTTACTAAGTCCTTAGCACTACTAACTATTTTATTATATATCTTTTCTCTTGCCTTATCTCCATCTGAATCTATACAATCCAATAATGAAATACCCATAGTTATAGTTCTTATATCAAGTTTTTCTTCTTCTATCATCTTTATGGTTTCTAATATATTATTACTATTCATCTCTAACCTCCAATTATAAAGTATGCATTGAATTAAATATTTCTTCTCTTTGGATTTTAACCTCTACTCCAAGTTCTTCGCCTTTTGTTACTAATGCACTTTTAATATCATCAAAGGTAGAATTAGATTCTTTTAAATCTAACATCATTATCATTGTAAAGTAATTTGTCCATTATAGTTTGATTAACATCTAAGATGTTTATGTTTAATCTTAATAATTCGTTACTAACGCCTGCAACTATTCCTACTTTATCTTTTCCTATTACTGTTAAAATTGCTTTCATAAATATTCAACTCCTATTTTTATTGTATTTTTCTAAATAATCTGAAAAGTTATTATAATTTTATCTCTAGTCCGTAAGTTTGTCAATTTTTAACTTCCATCATTCGTGGTTCTAGCAAACTTTATTCTTTTAAAATAAAAAATTAGGCTCTGTATTAATTAAGTGTTGATTTATCATACTATTGTGAAGGAATTTAAAGATATAATGTTAATATTTTTATTTTCATGTAATTATAACCATATTTAATGTATAATAAAAATATAAAATTAAAAGGATGGTAAGTATGATGAGCGTTATTAATATACGAAGAGTAAAAGCTGGTGATGCTAATACATTGGCTTACATTCAAACAGAATCATGGAAAAATGCATTTAACAAAATTTTGTCTAAAGAAAATTTAGATAAATATACTAACATTAATGAAGCTATAGAGTTATATAATATGTTACTTAGCAAAAATATTGGAAATGGATTCATATTGTCCATTAATGAAAATCCTCATTGTATTGCATATTGGGATAAAGCAAGGGATGAAGAAATAAAGGGATATTCAGAGATTATTTGTATTCATAGTTTATGTGATAATTGGGGAAAAGGATACGGAACAGTAATGATGGATTATATTTTAAGAGATATAAAAAATGCTGGATTTAGCAAAGTTATGCTATGGGTATTTAAAGAAAATATTAGAGCACGTAAATTTTATGAAAATCATGGATTTGTTCTAACAGATAAATCACAAAAATTTTGTGATGCTGTTGAAGTCATGTATTGCAAAGATTTATAGATGTTACGTATAAAATTCTATTCAAAATCAATTTTAAGTAAGTAAAATCAATGACTTAAAAGGATATAAGGTTTCGTTATACCCTTAGGAAAAATTAATATTGAAGTTATATTTACTAATACCTAGTTTTTTAGGAGGAGCTTTCCATGAGAAAAAAAATAATAATAAGTATATGTGCTACGGTATTAATCCTTTTTTCATTTTCTCTTTATAAATATTTTCAGTTAAACAATAATAAATTAAATACCTATGCTGATAGAGTTCTATGGTTAGCTATTAATACACAAAACTCTATTTATGCAATTACGGAAGCTTCCCCAACAGAAGAAGATTTTAACCGCAATGTAGAAGACCTAATTATTAATGTCTATGCATTACAAAATGTGTTAGAGAGTGGTGAAATATTACTTTCAGGAAATGGCGTGAACGGTAGTGCACTTTATAATTCTTTAGATAATCTTGAATCAGTATTGAAATACGATAGTAGTAACCTAAAAAATATTGAACTAGATGCTATAAATAGTGCTAGTGATGTATTAATTCAAAGATTACAGCCTCATTATGGTAGTGAAAAAAATATAAGTAAAAAGGAAATACTTGAAGCTATTCAATTAGCTTTAATGAAAATGAAAATAATCGAGCTACTTCATTAATTACTAATATGTAATTAACTATTATAAAATTGGCAGATAAATTTTAATTTGTACATATATTTATGTTAAATAAGATGACTGGCTATTAATAGCCAGTCATCTTTAATCATTTTTCTTCCTTTATACTTCTATTTTAAATTTAATATTATTTAAGCTTTAATGCTTTTTATATCTCTACAACTTACAATATCAATTCCTGTTCCTAATATGTCTTTAAGAATTATTTCACCTACAGAAACAGGCGCAACTACTTCAAGTTTTTTAAGCTGTTCCATACATTTAAAGTTAAGCTCTTTTGGAATAGCTCCCTTTGTTTTTACTGGAAGCACTGGAAGTTCACCATCTTTTATCTTAACAGTTGTAGTTATTACTCTAACAGGATTTGTTATTTCACTAATCCCATAATCAATACCTCTCTTGCATCCATTTCCACTTACTTTGTTTTCTTCAATGTTGACCTTTAAATGACATCCCATAGGACAACATATACAAATCAAATTCTTTTCCATTTTATTCACCATCCTCTAAAGAAATAATTAAATCTTCTTCTATATTGCTTAATAGCTTCTTACTTAAGACTACTCTCTCCATTTCTGATGGTGCTAAATGCCTTTTCTTTAGCCTTGTAACTTCTTTATTTCCAGATTTAACAACAAGCACTTTATCCTTATAGACATTATTTACTCTCATAAATACAGTCAATTTTTCATCTATATCTTCTATACAAATCTTTTGAGGAACAGTATAATTTATAGCATTACCATTTTTTATATTTATATAATTTTCCTTCTTTAATATGTTTTTCAAATACTTTGCAGCTGATTTTCCAGCATGTTTAGCCTCTTCAGTAACAAAATCCACTAAATCATGTACATGAACTACATTTCCACAAGCAAAAATTCCATCAACATTAGTTTCCATGCTTTCTGTTACAACAAGTCCATTAGTTCTTCTATCTAATTCTATTCCTACTTTATCTGATAACTCATTTTCTGGAATTAATCCAACTGATAATAGCAATGTATCACATTCAAATTCTAACTCTGTTCCTTTTATAGGTCTCTTATTTTCATCAACCTTTGAAATTATAACTTTTTCTAGTCTTTTATCTCCAATTATATCTACAACTGTATGTGATAAATATAATGGTATATTATAATCTTCTAAGCATTGAACTATATTTCTATTAAGTCCATTTGAATATGGCATAAGCTCTACAACTGCTTTTACCTTAGCACCTTCTAATGTCATTCTTCTAGCCATTATAAGTCCTATATCACCTGAGCCTAAGATTACCACTTCTTTGCCCGGCATATATCCTTCCATATTTATATATCTTTGAGCTGCTCCTGCAGTATATACCCCTGAAGGTCTATCCCCTGGAATATTTATAGCTCCTCTTGTTCTCTCCCTGCATCCCATTGCCAATATAATTGCCTTTGTTTCCAAAATCATATAGCCATCATTAGAATTTATTGCATGTATTTTTTTATCTTCTTCTATTTCTAGAACCATTGTATCAAGTTTAATATCTATTTCACTACTTTGAACTAACTTTATAAACTTGTCTGCGTACTCTGGACCTGTAAGCTCCTCTTTAAAAGTATGAAGTCCAAATCCATTATGAATACATTGGTTTAGTATCCCTCCAAGCTCTCTATCTCTTTCAATTATTAAGATATTTCTTACTCCATTTAAATAAGCTTCATATGCAGCTGCAAGACCTGCAGGACCTCCACCTATTACAATTAAATCATAACTCATAATTATCCCCCTATCTTGACTTTCCAGTTAAAATATATGAACCATCTTTTTCTAAAACTATATTTTCTAACGGTATATTAAGCTCTCTAGATATAATTTCTTGAACACGTGGTCCACAAAATCCCCCTTGGCATCTTCCCATTCCTGGTCTACATCTTCTCTTTACTCCATCTAATGAAATAGTTCCAAAGGATCTTTTTATAGCATCTACTATTTCTCCTTCAGTTATTTGTTCACATCTACATATGATTCTTCCATATCTACTATCCTTTTTTATTACCTCAGCTCTTTCTTCTAATGAAAGTTCCATAAATCTGATTTGCTCTCTATATGGATTAAATTTATCATTTTTATCCATCTTAAGTCCTGCATTTTTTAATATATCTAATATATCTATAGCTATTGCTGGAGCAGCAGATAATCCTGGTGACTTCATACCAGCTACATCTATAAATCCTTTAACATCTTCATTTTCTTCTATAATAAAATCTCCATTATCAGAATGTGCTCTTAAGCCTGAAAAATTTCTAATTGAATTTCTAAAATTTATTTTATTTGTTGTCTTTGAAGCAGTTTCTTTTATATATTCTAAACCTTTACTTGTTGTTTTTACTGAATCTTTATCTTCAATAGTTTCTGCATTCGGTCCTACTATTAAGTTTCCATGAACAGTCGGAGTAACTAGTACACCTTTTCCAAGCTTTGTAGGACATTGAAATATAGTGTGTTCAAACATCTTACCTTCATTCTTATCAATTACATAATATTCTCCTCTAATTGGAGTTATCTCAAATTTCTCTTCACATATCATGTTATGAATCTTATCGCAATAAACACCAGCTGCATTTATTACGTATTTTGCTTCTACTGTTTCTTTATCTTTTATGTTAATTTTAAAAATATCATCTTTTTCTATTCCTATAACTTCACTACTTAATTTGATTTCTCCCCCATTTTCTATACCATTTTCAATTAAAGCTATTGTATATTCAAATGGTCCTACTATTCCTCCTGTTGGAGCATATAATGCACCTAATATATCATTATTTAAATTAGGCTCTTTTAATAAAACTTCTTCTTTATTTAAGAGTTCTAATCCCTTTACTTTATTTTTAATACCATTTTCATATAAAACTTTTAATAATTCTAACTCTTCTTCATTAAAAGCTATTACTAATGAACCATTTCTTTTAAAGGGTACAGATAGCTCTTTGCATAAGTCTTCAAACATTTCATTACCCTTTACATTGTATTTTGCCATTAGCGTTCCATACTCCGGATCATACCCAGAATGAATTATAGCTGAATTTGCTTTTGTAGTTCCCATGGCTACATCATTTTCTTTTTCTAAAATTACAACTTTTAAATTAAATTTAGTTAGTTCTCTAAAAATAGAAGCTCCTATAACACCAGCTCCTATTATGGCAACATCATACATATATATACCCCCATTAATATTATTTAAATTTAGTTTAACCAATTTTTTATAATTTAAATTATCACTGTAATCGGTGTTTAGATAACAAAAAAAGCACAAAAATAAGACTTAAATCTTATTTTTATGCTTAACTCTAACTTCTCTTAGCACATTAAATAATTATGACCCCATTATATCATATATTTTTCCAATGGTACATATAGTTTTCAGAATTTTATCTATATAATATTTTTCATATAGAATTTATACAAAGATTATTAAACTTTTTTGGCAATTATGCTAAATTCTCTAAATTCTATTTAATTTATTAAAATATTCCATTATAATATATTTGTTGCACGGGTTAATTTAAGTTATCCCTTTACAATTTATATATACCAAATAATAGGCAGACTTCTTTCATAGGGTCTGCCTATTTATTTTTATTACTAAATAAAAAATTCATCTTCTAGCCCTTCAAGATCTAATATAGTTATTTCTTTTAAAGTAAACTCTATAAGCCCCATATCTCTCATATTTATTAGCTCTCTTGAAAGAGATGGCCTTGGTATTCCAAGTTCTTCAGCTAAATCCTTTTTAGATGATATTTTTAATGAAAATGTATTGTTTCTTTTATAATTATCAAGTAAAAGCTTACATATCTTCCTTCTTATTGAATCTAATTCTATTAAATTTATTTTTCTATTTAATATAACTATTTTTTGAGATAAAAGTTCTAATATGTTTTCTGTAAATTTTGTATTTTTTTGAATTATTCCTAAAACACTTTTTTTAGGAAGAGATAATACCTTACAATTTTCAAAAGCCATAACTGTTGCAGGATATTCCTTCTCTTTAGAGAATAATAGTGCTTCTGCAAATACATCACTTACATTAAAATAGGATAATGTTAATACTTTTCCATTTTCATATATAGTTTGTATTACAGCCTTTCCTTCAATTACAACAGATAAACTATTACACTTTTCTCCTTGGTTTGCTATTACTTCACCCTTTTTATAAGATTTTATTATATATGATTCGCTTTTTAAAATTTCTCCTATTTCATCTTCAGAAATACCTTTAAAAAAGCAAGTATTCTTTAATATATCTATCATACGAACTCTCCTTTGTATAAAAATGCGAACATTTTTATAATTGATAATTGATAATGCATAATGGACAATTAAGAAAAAACCCCAGGGATTTTTAAATAAAAGGTGCTGCGCACCAATTTAATTTAAGTTTTGCTGTGCAAAACCTCCTTAATTATCCACTATCAATTGTCCATTATCAATTTAAATTGCTTTGTAATTTATTAATATTATACTATCATAAATTATACATAAAAAAAAATAAAAAGCTATGATATAAAGTGTACATCTAAAAACTACAAATATTGTTTATTGCGAAGTCTCTGCTTTAAACTAATATTGATATTATACATTTTTAATTTACAATATACTAATATTTAGAAGCAGAATGGTACAAACTGAGTTCTACTTTTTTATAGAGTTGTGTATTACTTATTTATTTTAACATCTTGCCAGTTAGCGTTTGTAAGTATCTCCGAATCCTCCTCAAAGAATACACCACCAGCTTGTAAATCATCTTTTAGCCAATACATAAACCAAGCTGTCATATATCCATCTGCTTTTTGATATGTTGCTCCGTGGTCTACATTCACTAATCTTCCCATAACTTTATATTCAGTAGTTAATTTACTATAAATATCCTTCATCGCATATAATGGGCATATTCCTTGACCTGTTGTTTCTTCTATGCTTATTGCTTCTCCTGCATCAAAATATTCTGTTCCTGCAATAAAGAAATAAGGTATATTTATTTTTGTTACATCATAAGCCCAGTCAGTACCAAGATGGCCTTCTTGTCCCAAAAATGGTGATGTTGCACTTGCTGTATACATTGCTTTATATAATTTACCATTGCCCCAGTTATTTACAGCATTAATTGTTCCAACTCCACCTTGTGAGTGTCCACCAATACCAATATTATCAGTATCTATTTTATTATAGAAAATGCTATTTTTATCTTGATTTAATTTTAAAACATAGTCTAAAGATTTTGAAGAAGATTCACCACTTCTTGAATTTTCATCTTCATTTCCAATTACTACAAATCCCCAAGATGCCAAATGTTTGAAAAAGGCTTTATATTTTGATGCCGTTATCCCAGTACCATTTGCAACAACAATTAATGGGTATTTTTTATTACTATTCTCTAAATCAGTTGGATACCATATTTCATATTTTTTAAATACATCACTATCAGCATCAAAGGATTTAAATGATACTTCATACTCTCCAAACTCGGAATACTTCTTTTCTAAATTTTTTTCAGTTTCTAAATAATTATAGTAATGATTCACTCTGTATTCTATTACTTTTAATAAAATAAACACTCCTCCAATTATTATTAATAATATAACTCCAATAATTTCTAAGAATTTTTGCATTTTTACCTCACTTTTATTTTTCTACTGGCATATATTTATCTAAATAGCTAATAACTGTATCCATAAATTCTTCATATAGCTTAGAATCATTTTGAAGTCCATGTCCTGAATGTTGTGCTTCAAAATATTTATAATCTACATTATTATCTTTTAATGCATTAACTAGATGTCTTGCAGTTTTAAATGGACATATTTTATCGTATTTTCCATAAGCAATTACAGATGGAACTGAATTTTCATTTACCCATGCATAAGCTGATATTGGTTTAATTATTTCTTGAAGTCCATCTGTTCCAATAATATCTTTATCTATTTCACTACCAAGCATTACTCCAAATAGTCCCGCAGCTGCTTCATTGCTTTTATCTAGTCCATAAACATCCCAATCTTCAGCAAAGAAACTTGATGGTCCAACCATCTCGAACATCATTTTAACCGGTATAGGAGATTCCTCAGCATCCCTATAAGCATATAACATAGCAAGTGTTCCACCTGCTGAGCCACCACTTATAACCATTTCATTTAAATTATAGCCGAGTTTTTTGGCTTCTTCTACAACAACTGGCATAGCCTCTTTTATTTCCATAGATTGAGAATAAACACTAGCCCCATTTTCATCAGTACGAAGTGTATAATTTATACCTGCAGTTACATATCCTTTAGAACATAACCATTCAAGTATTGCTGCATCGCCACTTTTATCTCCAGTTGTAAAACCTCCTGCATGAAGATAGACAATCAATCCATAATTTTCTTTTGAATTATCCTTTGGAACATATAAATCAAATTTATTAGATTCTTTATCACCGTAAGAAATATCTTTATAAATTGTACCTATAGAGTTATCCCAATCTACAGAATATTTTTTAGCCCACTTAGGTTGATAGGTTATTTTAAATATAGCTGAGCCAACAAATGAAATAATAAATGCTAATATGCATATAAATATAAACATTCTTTTTCCTTTCTTCATTTTATTTTTCATAGTAAATTACCTCCAAACATTGTGCCACCTAACATAAGATTCATAATAGCTCTTACAGCCAATCTACCTAATACAGCAGCAACAAGAATAACAGTAACAAGAATAACTACTCGTTTTGTTGTAAATATCATAATACTTTCCTCCTAACTCTACTTGACATCTTAATGTAACAAGTGTAACATCAACATGTAACAAGTGTAACATCTCACTTTTGCTCAATCAATGGATTTTAAAAAATGGTACAAAGAAGGGAGAAATGTAACATCGTGGATAATGTTGAAAAAACCAGTTATGTAAAAAAGCAGATTACCAGTGCTTTACTTAAATTATTGAAAGAAAAAGAGCTGAAGGATATTTCTATAAGTGAAATTACTACAGCTGCTCAAGTCAGTCGTATTTCTTTTTATCGCAACTTTGACGATAAAGACACTATCATTAAAGAGTACATGTCTTTGACATTAAATGAATGGAATAAAAAGTACCCCAAAAATAGTGAACATACCGATGATGATATTCTTGGGGATATATTTGCCTATATTACAGAATATAAAGATTTTTATTTGTTGCTAAGAGATAGAGGCATTTTCTATTTTCTTAAAGATATTATTATGGATGCTTTAGGACCCAAGGCGGGGTATCCAAACTTTGGTGCCTACACTGCTGCTTTTATTGCAAATGGTATTTATGGATGGATTGAAGAATGGTTTTTAAGAGGAATGCAAGAATCAGGCGAAGAAATGACAAAGCTACTTAAAAATAGAAATCTGTAAAAAATATTTAGTGTTGTCTTTTAAGGTTACAGTTTATTGTAAAGCTAATGAACATTCAACAAAAAAATAAATATTAGTTTCTAAACTAAGCTCTGCTTCTGATGATCTTAAATATTAGATTATTTTATTTATGAAAAATACATATTTACAGATTTAAAATTAAGTAAAAATCATCTTTACATACTATATATTTCTCCTACTTATAAAAATTACTATCATAAATTTTAATAAACATAATTTCCCAAATAAAAAAAGATGACTTCTGCTAAGTACAGAAATCATCTTCTTAATATTTTTAGATGTCATTAATAAAATTCACTTTAATAATCAGTTTTTAATCTTCTTATTATG
Organism: Clostridium mucosae; assembly: GCF_024622765.1. Lineage (NCBI taxonomy): Bacteria > Bacillati > Bacillota > Clostridia > Eubacteriales > Clostridiaceae > Clostridium > Clostridium mucosae. The sequence goes on from NZ_JANKAF010000015.1 coordinate 50,544, forward strand.
CTAAGAACATATTTAAATCATCTTCAACATTAGTGATTCCACCAATACCAAAGTTTTCAACAAGTACTTTAGCTACATTTGGTGATAGGAATGCTGGTAATGTTGGTCCTAAGTGGATATTCTTAACTCCAAGATATAATAATGATAATAATACTATTACAGCTTTTTGTTCATACCATGCAATATTAAATGCTATTGGTAATTCATTAATATCTTGTAATTCAAATACTTCTTTAAGTTTTAATGCTATTAATGCTAATGAGTATGAATCATTACATTGTCCTGCATCTAAAACTCTTGGAATTCCACCGATATCTCCTAAATCTAATTTATTGTATTTATATTTTGCACAACCTGCTGTTAATATAACAGTATCATTTGGTAAAGCTTTTGCAAAATCTGTGTAGTAATTTCTTGACTTAGCTCTTCCATCGCATCCTGCCATTACGAAGAACTTCTTAATTGCTCCTGACTTAACAGCATCTACAATTTTATCTGCAAGTTGCATTACTTGATTATGAGCAAATCCTCCAATTATTTCTCCTTTTTCTATTTCTGTTGGAGCCTTACATTCCTTTGCAAGTTCAATCATTTCTGAGAAATCTTTAGCTTGTCCATCTATACCATCTATATGCTTACATCCTGGGAATCCTGCTGCTCCAGTTGTGAAAACTCTGTCTTTATAGCTATCCTTTGGTGGTACTATACAGTTAGTTGTCATTAGTATTGGTCCATTGAAGCTTTCAAATTCTTCTTTTTGCTTCCACCATGCATTTCCATAGTTTCCTACAAAGTGACCATATTTCTTAAATGCTGGATAGTAGTGAGCTGGTAACATTTCTGAGTGAGTATAAACGTCTACTCCTGTACCTTCTGTTTGCTTTAATAATTGTTCTAAGTCTTTTAAATCATGACCTGAAACTAATATTGCTGGGTTATTTCTAACACCTATATTAACTTTTGTAATTTCTGGGTGTCCATAAGTTCCAGTATTAGCACTATCAAGTAAAGCCATACCGTCTACCCCAACCTTACCAGTTTCTAAAGTTAAAGCAACTAATTCATCTACTGTTAAATTATCATTTAATAATTTAGCTAAAGTTTCTTGCATAAATGCACTTACTTCTTCATTATCATAACTTAATTCGTTAGCATGTTTCATGTAAGCTGATAATCCCTTTAATCCATAAGTTATAAGTTCTCTTAAACTTCTGATATCTTCATCCTTAGTTGCTAATACACCAACTTCTCTTGATTTTGCATCATATTCTTCTCTTGTAGTCGCTGTCCATAATGCAGCTTCTGATAAACCATCTTTGTTTGATAACTTATTTAATAATTCTTCTTTTATTTCTAAAACTCTTTTAACTCTTTCATAGAATATTTCATCGTCAAAGTTAGCATTAGTTATAGTTGTAAAAAGGTTTAATGTTATAAAGTGATTAATTTCAGCTGAAATTTCTTTTCCTTCTTTTCTTAATCTTGTTGTAACTTCTGATAATCCTTTTGTTGTATATACTAATAGATCTTGCATTCTTGCTAAATCTGGTGATTTACCACAAACTCCAAATTGTGTACATCCAGTACATCCTGCTGTTTCTTGACATTGGAAACAAAACATCTTATTTTCCATCGAAAAAATCCCCCTTGATAATCTAAATCTTAATTTGTTTCTTCTATGTTTACATTATATGAGGATTTTATATTCAATTCGGTAACACTCGTTACAAAATAATTAAAAATTAAAAAAATTTATAATTTAATTTATCTAAGCTTACCTAATAAAGAACTTCTACTTCTGACCCCGAAAGAATTTATTCCTTAATTATCAATTATGCATTATCAATTGTTAATTGTTCACAAATCCTTTTCCCTTCCACTTTCCTGTTTTCCATCTAATTAATACTAATATCCCTCTGAACCATTCATCTACTGCAAAAGCTATCCATACTCCTGCAAGACCAAGATTTAATTTTATTCCAAGTAAATACGCTAGTCCAACTCCAAATGTCCACATTGAAAATATTCCTATGTATACTGGAAATCTAACATCCCCTGTTGCTCTTAATCCATTAATACCTACTATATTTATACATCTTCCAGGTTCTAATACTATTTCTATTATAAATACTATTACTGCTATTGATAATATATCTTGGCTATTTGTTAAGAATCCTAAAATACCCTTGCCTGAAATAGCAATCAAAATACTCATAACTATTGATACTATTACTGCCTTTTTTATTGTATAAATACATAATTTATAAGCTTTGTTATCTTCTTTATTTCCTACTAAATTTCCTATTAATATACTTCCGCCTTGTCCTACAGCTAATGCAAATATATAACTAAAGCAAACTATCGTCCCAACATAACTTTTTGCAGCCATGCTACTTACCCCTATAAGATTTATAAAACTCGTTATAACTAATTGAGATAAATTATATGAAATTTGCTCAGCAGCTGATGGAACCCCAATCTTAAGTATATTTATAAGATGATCTTTAGGAAATGGCATAAACATAGATATCCTAAACTTATTTAAAAGTAAATCATAAGTAGATTTCCCTAAAATTATCAATCCCATAACTTTACTTAAAGTAGTTGCTAAAGCTGCTCCTGCAACTCCCATACTAGGAAATCCAAGTTTCCCAAATATAAGTATATAATTTAGTATTACGTTTACAATGTTCATAATAATAGTTGCATTCATACATATCTTTGTTAAACTATGAGCCTTTAATATAGCTGTAAAAGTCATAGTTATTGCTTGAATAAATATAAATCCACCAACTATCTTTAAATATTGATTTCCTAAATTTATTAACTCTGGCGGGCTATTTAATAATTTCATCATTCCAGTTCCACAAAAAAACATTAATAAACTTATAATTACCCCTATAATTGTATTTACACCAATAGATATTCCTGCAACCTGCATTATAGTTTTTTGCTCACTTTTTGCTCCTAAATATTGAGCAATTAAAATAGATGTACCAGCTGTTATTATTCCAAACATAAGATTTAGCATCCATATTATTTGATTAGATACACCTACAGCTGCAACAGCATTATCAGAATATCTTCCTAACATTATTGTATCAACACTACCCAATAAAGAAAAAAGCGCGCTTTCTATAAATAATGGCCAAGTTATACTTTTTAAGTCTTTCTTTAATCTTCCTTCAACCTCCATAATCTCCTCCACCATCATAAAGATGTTAATATAATGAAATTTATTTCTTTTTGTATTATACTGTTATTAGAATTACTTTTCTCGTTGAAAACTGCTTATAGCTATAACAATTCTGCTATTTTTTTTATTTAAAGGAGATATTATGGATAATAAAAGTTATTTACAACTTAAAGAACAAGTTAACCATGGAAATATTCAATTGCCTCTAGAAGTCTATAATGTAGAATTTAGAAATTCAGCCGATTTCTATTCACATTGGCATGATGAAATGGAGTTTATATACATACTTGATGGTTCAGCAGAAATTTGTATAGATTTTAAAATATTTAGCGTAACTACTGGAGATTTCATTATTATTCCTAATGGAGCTATTCATTATATGATAGGTAAAGAAAATACTAAGATATCTTATATAGCTCTTGTATTTAATTTATCTTTAATAGAGGGAAATACTTTAGATTATTCTCAAATTAACTTTGTAAATCCTATAATGAAAAACAAATTATTTTTTACAAATATAATAAGATCTTCAAATGTTGGACATGCTAAAATAATTAATTCTTTTAATAACTTAATAGAAAGCTACAATACTAAATTTTATGGATTTCAACTAGAAATTAAAGGATGTTTATTTTTAATTTTTTCTACTATTTTTAGAGAAGGTTATATAAAGCTAAATGTAAGTTCCGAAAACTATAGTGATTTAATTAAAGTTGAAAAATTAAAAGAAGTTATTAAATATATTCAAACCAATTATAAAAACCCTATATCAATTAAAGAATTAGCAGATATAGCGCAATATAGTGAATATCATTTCTTAAGATTCTTCAAAGCTCAAACTGGGAAAACTTGTACTCAATACATTAATTATTTTAGAATTCAAAAAGCAACATTACTTTTATTTAATACCAATTTATCTATAACAGAAATTGCTTATGAAGTTGGATTTGGTGATGTGTCCTATTTTATTAAAACCTTTAAGAAGTTTTTATCAATATCTCCTACTAAATATAGAAAAACCAATTTATAAATTGAGAATTAAACTTAATGATATGTATTAACTTTTCGATTTTCGTATAATTTCGAATACAATTCTTTAATTTGATGGTCACATATAGATTTTACACGACCTAATGTCACATTTCAAGTCGTCCATACCTTTAAACTTACTCTTTTTAAACCACTCATTAACTTCCAATTTATGCAATAATTATATACTATATTTTTAGAAATAAAAAAGGAAACCGCTAGGTCTCCAATAATATAATCTTATCAAATTTTTATCTTAAGAATTTCTTCTTTACTTAATTTTGTATATTTCATTATTTTTTCAATAGGTTCATTGTCTTTAAGCATTTCTTTAGCAACATCAAATGCCTTTTCTTCATAACCTTCTTCTCTTCCTTCTTCTAACTTTTCTCTATCACGCTCTAAAAGTGTCATAAATTCCACCTCCACATTAGGATTATTTTTAACTTCAATTACTCTTTTATGAATATTTTTAACTAAAGTTCCTGTAGTTTTTTCAGCTGTTTTATCATCTGAATGTTCAACATACTCTAAAAAATCAATAAGTTCATCATCTAGATCTTTCATAATCCCTTTAGTATTTAATATTATCTTATTTGTATCATCTTTTAATTTTATAGTATTATCTTCAATACATACTGTTTCAAAAGTATACTTATGCCTACCTGCTCCAAATAAATCAAAAGTACAAATAAATATAATATAACTTTTAGAAAGTTTTATATAGTCCTCACCTTTACTTATTAAGTCTAAGTCAATATTTCCTTGATAATATCTTAATCTTTTGGGAATATTTTTATGTTTCCCACGTTGCATTTCTACATTATAAACAGTATTATTTTCATCTTTTACATATATATCTAATCTAATACCTTTACTTTCTAAAAGTAATTCTATAGTTTTTTTGATTTTCTGGCATTTCTATCTTTTCAATTTTAATCTCTAAAAGTTTCTCTAGAAACTCTTTACAAATTTCCTTATCACTCATTACTTTCGCAAACAAAAAATCATCTTCTAAATTTAAATCTTTTAATCTTTTTGCCATTATACCGCCCTTTACACTTCTCTCATTTTATCTTTCGTTTAAGTTCTTGCCATTATTATATTAAATTATTCCTTCAATCTCAATGACAAATTCCTATTTATAGAGTGCTTTATTAAACAACTAACTCACCTTATTAACTTATGTCTAAACTTTGAAGACAGCTTTACTTCCCTTATTTGTTGAGCTTACTTCTAGTTTAGTTTCTATTCTATCTTTTAGTTCTTGAACGTGGGAAATTACTCCAACTATTCTTCCATCGTCTTGTAGGTCTATTAAGCATTCGATGGCTGAATCAAGGGATTCTGGATCTAGGGTTCCGAAGCCTTCATCTATAAACATAGTATCTAATTGTATTCCACCTGAATAACTTTGAACCACATCTGCAAGGCCTAATGCCATAGATAATGATGCTTTAAAAGATTCTCCTCCTGATAAAGTCTTTACATCTCTAGACTTACCTGTATAGTTATCAAACACTTCTAAATCTAATCCTTGCCCTTTTCTCTTATCTCCTAATTCTTCTTTTCTTAAAAGCTCAAATCTATTGCAAGTCATTTGGGCAAATCTAATATTAGCAGCTTCAATTATATCTTCAAAATATGCTGCTAAAACATATCTTTCAAAACTTATTTTTCTTGGATTATCTCCGTTTATCACTTTTGCAAGCTTACCTACAGTCTTATATTTTTCTTCATCTGCCTCTATTAATTTACTGTAATTAATACATTCTCCAATGATTCTTTTATTTTGGCTTATTCTTAAGTAAATTTCCTTTTCAGTTTTTTCTAAATTAATCTTTTCATTATTCTTAGTTTCTAACGTTTCTTCTATATTTCTTATATCGACTTTATTTAAGTCCTTACACTCTTCTAAAGATAAATTATAGACCTTTTGTGCATTAGATATATCCATATTAAACTTATTTATATCTCTTTCTAATGCATTAATTTCCACCTCTGTCATTCTACTTGAAGAATAGTCATTGTAATTTTCAAATCCTAATTCTAGAACCTTTTCTTTAAACATATTCAAAGCATCATCAAGCTCTGACTTTGCATTTTCAGTAACTTTCTCCAATGAACTTCTATTACCATTTTCTTTATCATAAATAGTTTTTATATTATTAAAGTCTTTTTCTGCTTTTATATAATCCTCTTTTAGCTTTTCAAGAGTACTATTTACTTTTAATTGTTCCTCTTCTAACTCTTTAAGGCTTCTTATAGTTCCTTTAAATTCACTAACTATATTTTGTAAATTTGCTTCTTGTGTTTTTAATTCTCCCTCTTTTGCTAATAGTTCTTTATTTTTATTTTCTAGCTCAACTCGTAACTGTTCAGTATATTTTTCTATTTCTTGCTTTTGCTTTAATTTACTTGATTCTAAAGACACTACTTTTTCAATTTCTTTTTTCCTATTAGTTATTTTATCTAAATTGCTACAATTATTTTTCAGTTCAAAATTGGTCTTTTCTATAGCCCCTTCAATATCATCTTTGAAGTTTTCACTATTAAATATTTCTATAAATATAGGCTTTATCGTTTCTTCTTTAAGTGAATTTATCTCTGCTTGTATCTTAGTTAATTCTCTATAATAAGATTCTCTTTTTTCATAAAACTTGTCAGCTAATGCTTTAGCTTCTTTTACTGTTACTTCATTTATACTTTCAGCTTCTATAACTGCAAGCTTTGGATGATGAGTAGACCCACAAACTGGGCAATTTTCTCCTTCTATTAAGTCTTTAGCTAATATTCCTGCTTGATTTCTTCTAAAGGCATCTTCTAGCTTTTCATAATTATTTTTCTTTTCATTATATTCTTTATCTGCACTTTCATAATATGCTGTTCCTTTTACATGTCTTTGACTTTCTAACTTACATTTTTCTAAAGCACCTAAAAGCTTATTAAGTTTTTCTTGCTTAGATATATAATTTATTTCTTCTATATCTAAGCTACTCTTTTCATATTTTAACTTATTTATATTTTCTAGTTCTTCTGATAATAATTTTATTAAGTCGTTCTTATTATTCCTATCTAAGTCTATTTGCTTTATTCTTTCAAGAATATATTGAGATTCTTTATTTATCTTATCAAGCTTTTCTTTATTGCTTTGATAATTTGATGCCTTTTCTTTTAATTTCTCTATTTCATCAAGCTGTTTTCTTAAATTGTTTTTTATATCTTCTTTTTCATTTTCTATTTTTAGTTTTCTTTCTGCATCTTCAAATTCTTTTTTATATTTCTCTAAATTTTCTATACTTTTTCTTAAACTTTCTTCTGCCTTTAATAAGGATAATTTCTTCTCCTTATATTTGTCTTCAAATCCTAAAGCTGTTACAGCTTTTTTTCCACTTTCTAATTTCACATTTTTGACTTCATATTCATGCTTTAATAAATTTAATTTCTCTAAATCGCATTTATATTTTTCTAGATTATCTATCTTCTTATTTATATCATTGGCTAAAACTAATTCTTTTGATATATTATTAATTTCTATATTAATTTCTTTAAGATTTTCCTTTATTATATCTTCTTCTACTTCATCTTTATCTATAGCATCTTTAAATTTTGAAAGTATTAATTCTATATTTAAGTCCTTAGCATTTATATTTCTTCTTAACTCTTCGTCATCTTCTTTACATGAAAATGCCTTAATTCTATTTTCTCTATCTCTTTGTATTTGCTCTATAGACTTTTTAAGATTATTTGCTTCTGATTTTATATTTTGTTGTATATCTGAAAAAACCTTAGTTCCAAAAATCTTTCTAAAAATTTCTTCTTTCTTGTCACTATCTGAATTTAATAACTTCTTAAATTCACCTTGTGGAATCATAACAAGTTGTTTAAATTGTTCGCATGTAATTCCTAGTATTTCTTCAACTAATCTAGTGACTTCTTTTGGTCCTGATACTGTTTTATCTCCTATTTTTATTTCAGCAGAAGGCTTACTTTCTGTAAATCCATCACCTCTTTGCTTAGCTCTAAAATATTGTGGTGACCTCTTTATATAATAATCTTTATTTCTAAGTGAAAACCAAAGCTCTACTTCAGTTGGAGTTGATTTATCAGCAAAGTCACTTCTTAAATTTTTACCATCTCTTTCACTACCACTTGCTTCTCCATATAAAGCAAAGTTTATAGCATCAAAAATTGTAGTTTTTCCAGCACCTGTATTTCCTGTTATAACAAACATATTTTTCCCATCAAGACTTGCTTCAAAATCTAACTCTTGTCTTTCAGCATATGGTCCAAAACCTGTTATTATTAGCTTTCTTATCTTCACCTTACTCTCCCCCCTTTTCTGCGCCTTCTATTATTTTTTCCATGATTATCATTTCATCTTCGCTACAAACTTCATCCATTATATCTTCATAAAAATTTTTAAATAAAGTTATTTTAGATTTTTCTTTTATATTAGTTGCTACATTTCTACTACTATTTCTTGAAACTCTTTCTTCTCTGGTAAGTTCCATAACATTTGGATATATACTTCTAAGCTTTGCCATTGGATCTAAAAGCTCACCTTTATCTTTTAATATTACTTTTATGTAATCCTCATAATTCTCTGATGAATTATCAAAGCCTTTAATGATTTCATCTAATGTTCCAGTCTTAATTCTAAAATCTCTTCTTGGCTTTAAATCATAAATTTTTATATCTACATCTCCATTTTCATCTATATCTACAATGGTGATCCCTTTTTTTTGCTTTACTTCTGAAAATGAATATTTCATAAGTGAACCTGAATATCTTATTCTATCACTTCCTACCTTTTGAGGACCATGTAAATGTCCAAGAGCTGTATAATTAAATTTTTCAAAGTGCTTTGAATTAATATATTCAGTTCCGCCTATAGAAAGAGGCTTTTCTGAATCACTCTCTTCTAAAACTTCAAAGTTATCTTCCTTCATTTGAGTTACATAACCATGAGCTATAGCAATATTTCTTTCATCTTCATTAAAATCACTTAATGCTTCAGAAATTATTTTTTGCATAGCTAAATCATGTGTTTTTATATTTTCATCTTCAAATAAATCCCTAACAACTGGTACATCTGCATATGGTATTGGGTAAAAATTGATTTTTCCATATTCATCTTCTAAAACTATTCTATCTATTTTTCTTTTTAAGTTTCCAACTATGTATAACCCACTATCACTTAATAATGAGCTTGCAAATTCCACTCTTTCATTACTGTCATGATTTCCTGCTAAAGCTATTACCTTAGTATTTAAATCCTTAACTATTTTTTTCATGGTTTTATTTAATAATTCAACAGCATGAACTGGTGGAACTGATCTATCATATAAATCACCTGCAATTAAAACAACATCTGGTTTTTCTTTTTCAATTGCCTCATAAATTTGCTCTATTATAAATTCTTGATCTTCTGTCATATAAAATCCATTGACAAGCTTTCCTATATGCCAATCACCCATATGAAAAATCTTCATAAAATCACCTCAAAATATTTTACTTAATATATGATAATTATATCATAGCAAAATAATTTTATATTACATAAGTTACAATAATGATATTACATTTAACTAAATATATAAGAAATTGATAGTATTTAAATTAAGTAAGTATACAAAAAAGGGAAGTAATTTTTTTCCAAAATCACTTCCCTTTTTATCTACTTATAAAACTATTTATTAATAAATTTTATTAAATCCTCTGATATAGCCTTTGCATCTTCATATCCCTTATTATAAATAGATTCTAATTTATTTTTATCTCTTTCAAATCTACTAACATCTAATGGGCTACTTGGCCTTATAACAAAACACTTTCCCTCTTCTTCTAATCTATCTAATTGATCTAATGTTTCATTATATATTTTATATCTATTTTCCATAGCATTAATAAGACCTTGATGTTTTTTATACTTTCTTTTTATTATAGGCATTATTTTTGTTTTACTCTTTCTATAACCCTTATGTTGAGTTAAAACTACAATATGCTTTTCTATTCCATCATCTATAGCTTTTTGTATTGGTATTGGTGCAGCTATTCCACCATCCATTAATTTTTTATTGTCAAAATCAACTATCTTTGCAACTAATGGTAACGAAATAGAAGCTTTTAATGCCCCATATCCATATCTATCATTAAAATCTTTAATATTATAAAATTCTGCTTTGCCAGTTTCACAATTTGTTGCTCCAACAATAAATTGTGCTCCTGAACTTTCAAACCCTTTATGATCGAAAGGCTCTAATTCATTTGGTATAATATTAAAAAGCATATCCATTCCAAAAGCTGAACCAGTTTTAATTAAATTACTGAAACTTAAATATCTCTTATCATTTATGTAATTTATATTTACCCTATAATTTCTTTTATGCTGTTTTGAAATATATGAAACACAATTGCAAGCTCCAGCTGATACTCCTATACAATATTTTATATCTATATCTTTATCTAATAGTAAGTCTAGCACACCTGCAGTATAAACTCCTCTCATTCCTCCACCTTCTAGAATAAGTGATGTACTTTCCATGTTAATTCCTCCAAACTATATAATTATATCGTAACTATTTCCATTAATTTTAAATTATATCACTTTATATAAAATAAAAAAATATAAACTTAACAATAATGTGAATTTAAATTAATTATAATTTTTCATAATAAAAAGTCTGTTAATACTTCAACAGACTTTTTATAAGTAATAATATTAAGTATTTTAAGCAGCTTCACTTGAAAATACATCATATATATTTTTTCTTCTTGCTTTAGCTAATGATTTTACTAATGCATATGATATTGCTCCATCAACAAAATGATGAAGAATAGTACCTATTGCTACTACTACTATAAATTGATAAACTGAAAAACCAAATGGTATAACTATAAGCCCTTCTAAAATACCATGAATAGGTGCTGTTATAGCAATTGCTTTCTTAAAGTTCCTATCCTTATTTATTATTAAAGCACCTACAAATCCAACTATTATATGCATAGATGCTCTTGCTGCAACTACTAATGGAGTTGTTATAAAAAATCCAAGTGCAGATCCTACTCCAACAAATATTGCTACAGCTGGTGATATCAACATTGCTAAAAACATAGGTACATGTGATGCAATAGTTGCTGTAAAAGGTCCTACTACTATTTTTAAAAAGCCAAATTGAGTTGGAATTATAATTGCAATTGCAGTCAACACAGCTGCAAAAACCATTTTTCTAATTTTTTCTCTACTTTCCATATAAAATCCCCCTTAAACACTAGTGTATATACACCAGTATATTATTAATATATCTATTTGTAAATATTTTTTCGCAAATAAAAAACTCATTAAATAAATTAATGAGTTTTCTTATTCATATATTTATATTTTTTAATAGATTTTTTCCCAGTATCTATACTTATATTAACCGGATAAAATATTCCATCATACACGCTATTAATCTTTTTTCTGGATAAAAGGAAAATTATAATAAAAGGACTTACTAAAATTAAAACATTCTGTAACATGCTAATATTCCATCTAGGTATAAAGAAATATACTAGCATAACTAAATAAATATGAAAAACATATATATTCATAGTTGCTTTTCCTATTCTAAAGTAAAATTGTTCTTTACTTGGAACTAAATTTATTACACAAACACTAAATATTATTGCTCCAAAATAAAGGAAAATCCTAAAGACAATCCCCTCCAGTAATGAAACTCCCAAAGCATCATATGAATATGAATTGTATAAAAATTTATAATCAAATAAATTATTTTTAACTATATACATAGCCACTAATAAAAATGCTAGTATTCCCGTAAGAGCATATTCTCTTTTTAAAGATTTAACTTTTTCTAAATTCTCTTCCTTCGTATAGTATCCAAGTAAGAAAAATGGTAAAAACACAATAGTTCTAGAAATTGATAAAGTACTTCCTATGCTAGGTATTAATCCAACTAAAACACCTATTATAAAACTAACTAATAAAATATGTTTAAATTTTATTAAATATTTTAATGTCATTCTCCAAAAAAACAAACTTAATAAATACCATAAAGTCCACCCAGGATAAAGTACAGAAAACATCGCTCTTTTTGTACCTATATATACAGCAGTATACCAAATCATATTAAAGATTATATATGGTATTAATAAATTTCTAATTGCCTTTCTTTTCATTCTGTAAAAATTCTTAGATAAGTATCCTGAAATAAATATGAAAAGAGGCATATGAAAAATATATATGAAAATATATATAGTTCTAAGGGTACTATTATCCTTTATATAATATTCAATTACATGCCCAAACACTACAAAGAATATTAATATAACTTTCAGATTATCTAATAAATAATTTCTTGTTTTTAACTTCTCCATATATCTTCTATAAAATCTAAAATTATTTTAGATTCTTTTTCTCCTTTGTTTATTACTAGAGATATTATATCCGAATGATGCTTTTTATCTAAAATTTTTAATTTAGCATTCCCATTTAGACTATTTACCTTATCAACAAAGCTAATAGAATTTTCTAAGTTGATTAATGGATCCTTATTACCATGTAAACATAGTGTAGGAATATTATTGCTTTCTTTTAGCAAGTTTATAGGATTCATTTCTTTAAAAGAATTATCCTTACCAATATAATTTTCAATTAATGTTATAGAGTGTTTAGATTTACATTTTTCAAAATCTAATACTCCAGCTAATGTAATTAGCCCTTTAAAAATATCACTATTTATACCAAATTCCTTTTGTTTATTTACATTGAAAACTATATTAGCTGCAAGCTCTCCACCTGCTGAAAATCCTATAACTATGATTTTCTTGTTTTCAATATCATTTTCTTTTAATAAATAATCTTTTAAAGACATAAAAACATCATCTATTTGAGTTGGATATTTATATAAAGGTACAAGCCTATAAGCTGGAAGAACTACATTATATCCTAAATCATTAAAAAACTTTCCAATGCAACTAGATGTCTTAGGGCTTCCATGCCACCATCCACCTCCATGAATGAAAAATATTATAGGTTTATTTTTATCACCTTTATAAGTTCTATAATACTGTTTTATATTCTCCCCATATTTAAAATTTTCAAAATCATTTTTTCTACTTTGTATATTTTCATGTAAAATCTTATAAATTATAGGTATCATTGCTATCTTTTCTTCTATTTTATTATTTATCATACTACCTCTCCTAAAATTTAAAATACTAGCTTCGTAATTATATATAGTTAGATTAGTATTATGTAATATCACTTTAATAATATTATTATTTATAAATCAACTATACATTATATATTACATTTCCTTCCTAATAATACAATTACATGAATTATATTATAAAATTTTCTATAAATTGCATAGTATATTTTCTTTTCTAATATATTTATTAATATATTTGTTACAATAAATATTTAACATTTAACTAAACTACAAGTATTTAATAGTTTTGATAATATAGATTATTTATTGAAAACATAATTCAAAATACTAATAACTTTGTGAGGTACTTTTATGTTAAACAATCAATCTTTTATTCCCTTATTACTTTCTTTAATGGCAGGTCTATCTACAGTAATTGGGGCTTTTATTGTGTTTTTTTCTAAGTCTCAAAATAAAAAGCTAATTACATTTGCACTAGCTTTTTCTGCTGGAGTAATGATAACAGTATCCTTTACTGATCTATTCATTTCTGCTGAAGAGACCCTTAGTAAGTATAATGGCAAATTAAATGGAGTCCTTTTATCACTTTTATTTTTGTTAGCAGGTGCATTTGTAGCATTACTAATAGATAAGTTTATTCCTGATGAACCTAAAGTGAACCCTTCAGCTCCATCAGGAAAACTATATAGAGTTGGATTTGTATCAATGATAGCTTTAATGATACATAACTTTCCAGAAGGCATCGCTACTTTTGTTTCTGGGTATGAAAATACTACACTTGGTATATCTATAGCTTTAGCCATAGCACTTCATAACATTCCAGAAGGTATTTCAGTAGCCATGCCTATATATTACTCTACTAAAAGTAAATATCAAGCATTTAAATACACACTTTTTTCTGGACTTGCTGAACCAGTTGGCGCTTTATTAGCTTTCTTATTTTTAAGGCCTTATATAAATGAAATAATACTTGCTATAATATTTGCTATGGTTTCGGGAATAATGCTTTATATTTCCTTTGCTGAGTTTATACCTGCTTCTAGACAATATGGATATCATAAAACTTATTTATTTTCAATTTTTTTAGGAATATGTATAATTCCATTAAGCCATATTTATGTACATTAAAAAATGACTGTATCTTGAAAGATACAGTCATTTTTTAATCTCTTCCGTCTTCAACCATAAGATATCCAATTTGTGGGTGCCTATTTAATAAACCTATTATATATATTGTGTAATATCTTCCATTTCGTAATGTCTTCTCATTTATATACTTTTCTAATCCAGCTATAGCTGAAAAAGTAACTTTAAAATCATAAATCGCTGGAGATAAAGGATAATATCCTGTAGTTTCCAAATACTCGACATTCCCAAATAAATTTATATCATTTGGCAATGATAAAGATATTAAAGGAGCATTAGGTGATAAATTAATAAACCTCAAAAAAGTGAGTGTCATATTACCTTTCACATTAACATCATTCAAAACTAATATATTAATTGCACTACCGCTAGATACTATATTAACTGTTAAAGTAGTATCAGGTAAAACATCAATATTTCTTGTAAATATTGGATCATCATACGTTCCTGTTACATATAACTGAAGCTCATGATTTCCTGGAGGTATATTTTCATAGCATGATATATCCGAAAAAGCTATGTTTTCTCTAAGTAAATTTCCATCTAAATAAATATCTACAGCAGGTGCCAAAGGGATAGCATGTAAAAATCTTATTTTACTTTGTAAGTTAGGTAAGTTCTGACGGAATAACATATTTTTCACCTCACTCTTTATTAGAATGCTCTAAAGTTATTTTTATTATCTTTTTAACTAATAAGCTTATTATTGGGTGTGGAACTCTATACGCCTTTAAAGTTGATATTATAGCTCCATGATTTTCTTCTATTTTCTTAAATATACTGTCTATTTCTTTACTCTTATCATCTCTATATATGCTTTCATATTCACTTCCCAAATCTAAATCTCTTAATATTCGCATATGAGGAGGTTCTTCTATCTCCTTATCTTCTCTTATAACTCCACTTTTTTCATAATTTTTCATATAATCATTTAACTTCTCAAATGAATTATATGAATTATCTATTTTAGGATTTGTCGCAGTTAAAGTTTCTATTTGATTACTAGTATCATTTATATCAAAGCCTTCTGGTACGGTATAACTTGGTCCCATATTTAAAGGATTCATATTGGGAATATTAGTTAATGTGTAATTAGGTTCAGAATCATTATAATTTATATCCATGCTATTTGGTAAAGTATTAGTAGCTACTCCAGTTACACTACCTGTATATAAATTATTTGCATTTTCCCCCATGCTTATATTCTCATTATTTTCTTCCATGGATTGGATATTTGGAGTTAATTTAAGATTATTGTAATTAGTAAATGGAACATATTCTTCATCCATGCTTCCTTGATAATCATCATCCCATATATTATTTATATTATCATTTACTCCTGAAACTCCAGTATTCATATTCCACATGTTGTTATTCATTCCTGTAAATCCAGCATTCATATTTCCCATTCCACTATTTATTCCTGTAAATCCAGCATTCATATTCCACATGTTATTATTCAGTCCTGCAGCCCCAGTACTCATATTTCCTATGCCACTATTCATTCCTGTAAATCCAGTGTTCATATTTCCCATGTTGCTATTCATTCCTGCAGTTCCAGTGTTCATATTTCCTGTACCATCACTCATCCCCATATTCCAAGCATTAATATTCGATGTATTACCATAACTTAAAGTTGCACCATTACAGTTTTTTTCCTTATTATATGAATATAAAGCTTCTGATTGAGTTTCTGACGGATATTCTAAATTAAAGTTATTACTAAAGCTAGTACCACTTTGATTATTCATTCCACTAGTGTTGATATTAGTTAACATATTACTAGACAAATATCCACTTTCTTGAGAAAAGCCTTGATTATAGTTATTCCCTGACATATTTCCTGCCATGGTACCTTGCATGTTGTTGCCTTGCATGTTACCTGTCATACTACCTAGCATGCCACCTTGCATATTACCTTGCATGCTACCTGACATATTACTTGGCAAATTACCTTCATCGTAAGTATTAAAGTAATTTTCATCTGCATAACCATATTTAACGTTTGGTACATAATCTATTGTTTTTAAAAAATTTTCATCTAATATTTCACCATCTGACGGATTAGAAAATCCTAATATAAAATTATTAGTCATATGGCTTATATTTGGTGAATTCATGTTTACAATTGGAAACCAGCTAGAATCTTTCTCTGAAAAAGGCTCTTTTATATTTAAAGGAATAAATTTTAAATCATCATCTTCATTCTCTTCTTGCTGTCTATTTAAATCATTATAATACATATATTTCCTCCAAAAAATATTTCATTATATTTATATGTTATATATTTATATATGTTCCCTCATATATCATTAGAACTCCCCACTTTTAACTTTCATAGCACAATACATGAAGTAAGTGAATAGAATATATGGGAGGTAATGCTATGTGTAATTCAACAGATAATTCTTTAAGAGATTTATTTATAGGTCTTAATAAAAGAGTTCCTATATTAGATGATAATAAAATAATACCAATAAATTTTGATAACGCTGCAACAACACCAGTTTTTAATAGTGTTATAAATAAAATAACAGAAGCATGTGAATTATATGGATCAATTGGTCGTGGCCTTGGACAAAAGTCAGAATACTCAACAAAACAATATTGTGACTGTAGGGATTATATATTGGATTTTTTTAATGCTTCAAAGGATAGATATACTGTTATATTTGTAAATAACACTACTGAGGGAATTAATAGACTATCTAATATATTAATAGAAAATAAGAATGATATAATTATCACTACAAGAATGGAACATCATTCTAATGACCTCCCTTGGAGAGGAAAATGTGATTTAAAATATATTGAAGTAGATGAAAATGGCAGACTAAAGCTAGATGAGTTACAATACTTACTAGACAAATATAGTGGATTAGTTAAATATGTTACAATTACTGCTGCTTCAAATGTAACAGGATATATGAATGATTTATCTTATATTTCTGAACTTGTTCATAACTATAACGCCAAGCTAATAGTAGATGGTGCTCAAATAGTGGCTCATAAAAAAATTGATATAACTGCTGATTCAATAGATTTTTTAGTTTTTTCTGCTCATAAAATGTATGCTCCATTTGGAAGTGGTGCTATTGTTGGACTAAAAGAAGACTTTGAAAGACTATATCCCGATTTTAAAGGTGGAGGAACTGTAGAAGCTGTGTTAGATAACTCCGAAGTTTTATTACCACCTCCTGAAAAAGATGAGGCTGGTAGTCCTAATTTTTTTGGTGCTATTGCATTAGTTCAAGCAATGAAAGAATTAAAAAATATAGGATTTGATACCATTGAAGAAAACGAAAAAACACTATTAAAAAGAACAATAGATGGTTTAAACTGTATTAATGGCGTTATATCTTATGGTGATAATGAAAATATATCGGATAGATTAGGTATAGTAGTTTTTAATATAGATGGAATGTATAATGCTGAGGTAGCTAGATTACTAGCAAATCTTAGAGCAATAGCTGTAAGGCAAGGTGCTTTCTGTGCTCATCCTTATGTAAAAAGATTATTAGGATTAACGGATTTGGAAGCAAGTAGACATTTAGTGGATTCAACTTGTAAAATGCCTGGTATGGTAAGAGCAAGCTTTGGATTATATAACTCGATAAAAGAAGTTGATATATTCTTAAATATCATTGATTTAATATGTAAACTAAGAAATTAAAAAACTTTATAATAAAAAGAGTTAAGTAAAAGTTGTGTAATTAAACTGTAAATTACACTGCCTCTCATAATGAGGCTTTTTACTTAACTTTTTATTATTTTCTATCTACTTGCAATTAAAAACTTAATCTTTATTCCTTGTTCACTAAACATATTTTCATGTTCTGTTCTAACATTACCCACAAAATCACTTTTATGTAAATCATATGTAATATAGTCAATATTAAACCCTGACTCTTTAAAATATTCTATAGACTCATCAAATAACTCATCATCGTCTGTCTTAAAGTATATTTCTCCATCCTGTGCTAAGAAGTTTTTGTAATTTTCTAGTTGTCTAGTATGAGTAAGTCTTCTTTTTTTATGTCTTTCCTTTGGCCATGGATTACAGAAGTTTATGTATATTCTATCTACTACATCTTCTTCACTAAAAATATCATTAATTAAGGCAATTTCTTGAGCCATTAATTTCAAATTATTTATTTCTTTATTTTTATCTTCGTATGCTTTTTCTATATTTCTTTTTGCTAATACCAATACTTCATCTTTGATATCAATAGCAATATAATTTATATCTTCATTTTCTGATCCATGAACAGCTATAAACGTTCCCTTTCCACATCCTAGTTCTAAGTATATAGGATTATCATTAACAAATGATTGTTTCCATTTTCCTTTATTTTCACTTGGATTAGTTATAAAAAAATTACATGCTTCTAATTCTGGTCTAGCCCATGGCTTTTTTCTTAATCTCATGTTCTTCACTCCATCTATTATAATTCATAATCATTATACAGATTTTATATATCATATACAACATATAAATATCCTTCGTTTTAACAATTATAATAAATTGCCAAGCAATTTAGTTAGTGAAAAGTTAAAAGTGAAATAGTGAAAAATTAAGGGCTGTCATAAACAGCCCTTCAATTTGAAATATTAAATTAAAAATTACTTTTTGTAGTCTTTAATCCCATTTTATACTTTTAACCGTGCCTCAGCACATTATCAATTATTTCTATTTACTTTTTAGTAACCTTAACCTTGATTATATTAACTGATGCATATTTACCTATTTCATCTTTATATGAATCTAAATTTATTGTCGCTTTTTCTGAATCATCATCTTTAAATTTTACTAATCCAATTAATGTAATTTCTTCATCTAAATTCTTGCCTATTTGACTTACTTCTGACTTTGAATCAAAATCTATACTTTCCCCATAAGTTTTAGTTATCTTATATTCTGGATTTTTAGCATCCTTTGTATTTTCTTTATCTACTTCTGCAATAGAATATATAGATTTGTCAGCTTCTCCATCACTTGATTTTGCTGTATTCATTATTATATGTACTATTGAGTCTTTTTCTATAGTTTCAGTTGTATATTTAGTTAATTCTTTTGTTTCACTCAACTCACCATTACTGTATTTTTCCACATATAAACTCACATCATATTGAGAATCCTTTGGTAATACCATTGATGCCACTGTACTTTTATCTTCACCATAATTTGCAGATTCTAATAATAGTTCAACAACCCCTTGAACTTGTTGATTAACTATTTTAACATCCCCTTCTGGTAATTTAGCTCCACCTGCTGTACATCCTGCTAAGCTTGCTGTTATAGCTACTGCTGCTACTATTGCTGATAACTTTTTTATTTTCATGTGTTTTCCCTCGCTTTTAATAATTATGATATGATAATTTAATTATATCATATGTAAATTTGCTAATATATATGTTTCAACTAATAATTAACATAATTAACAATAATATAATATTTAAATGATTAATAAGCTTATTTAAGTAAAACATATCACCAAAATACTGAATGTGATTCATTCTTTATATAAGTTTATAAAATATATATTTAATTATATATAAATCCTTTATTTCAGCTTAAATACAAATTTTATAAAGTATCTCTTAATAAAAAAATTATTCATCAGCTATATATATCTGCTGCTAATTCTTCTAGCTTTTTATAATCTATAACAATGTAATAATCTTCTTCCTTTTTTAAAATATTTTTATTACATAATCTATTTAATGTTCTTGATAAATGTCTATAACTTGTACCTAACAATTCAGATATTACAGTTAAAGTTTCATCAAATTTAATAAATTTGCTATTTTTATCTGTACCTATAGAAATTATATAGCTTGCAACCCTACTTTCTAATGGATACATTAAATTTATAGATGCATTTTTAGATGATCTTTTAAGTTTTCTCCCTAATGAATTGCATAAGAAATTTAATAACTTTGTATCATTATAATAAATATTTCTCAATACTTTTAATGGAATGCCTATACAAATACAAGGCTCTATAGCTTCAACATTACAGCTTGATAAATCATTAGTAATTAACTCTAAATCCCCTAATGTATCTAACTCTTTATAAAAATCCAATAACAATAGTTTACCATTCTTTAATGTTGTATAAACTTTTGTCTTTCCTTCTACAAAAAACATTAGATACCTTATTTCTTCCCCCTCTTTAAAAATTAATTCCCTCTTATTAAAAAATAAAACTTCAGAATTATTCTTAATATCATCATTAAATAAACTTTCAATATTATTTAATTTTATATATTTCTCTATTAAATTAATGTCAGTTACCCTCTTCATTTTTTCTCCCTAGCTTATAAGATATTATTTTTTTAATATTTTATTTAAATATCAAATCTTTATTGTAAACTATATATTCATTATGACATATGTCCTAATAAAATATAATTTTTTTATGTTAAATTTATAAAAAAAGCATAAGGAGAATTAATATGTATAATTTTTTATCTTTATTTACAGGAATATTAATTACTATAATGGTTAGCTTTAATGGCATTTTATCACAAGCCATAGGTAATTATTCATCCTCTTTAATTATTCATCTAACTGGATTTATTATAGTACTAGTAATTCTATTGCTAAAGAAATATAAAATATCCTTTAAGAAAAAACTTCCTATTATATTATATAGTGCTGGAGTAATTGGAGTTTTTACAGTAATTTTTAATAATATAAGTTTTAAGGAATTAGGGGCTTCTTTGACTATATCATTAGCTCTCCTTGGACAAGTTGTGTCTTCTTTTATAATAGATAGTTATGGTTTAATGGGAATGAAAAAAGTAAGATTTGAAAATAAAAAAATATTTGGATTTTTAATTATAACATCTGGAATAATTATTATGACATTTTTTTAGGAGGGTTTTATGTTATATATTTTACTTGCAATTTTATCTGGAGTCTCTGTTGTTTTATCAAGAATTGTTAATTTTAAGTTAGCTGAAGAAATAGGAACTTTCCAAGGAACCTTTTTTAATTATTTAACAGGTTTCTTAACATCATTAATATTTTTCTTTCTTACTAAAGACTATATTAATATCAACAATTTGAATGAATTATCTATTCCATTTTATGCATACCTAGGAGGAACAATTGGTATTTTAGTAGTTTTACTATTTAATTATATTACACCTAAAGTATCATCTTTTTCTCTATCACTTTTAGTTTTTATAGGTCAGCTATCTATTGGTATTATTATAGATTACTTTTCTAGTAACATTATCTCTATTGGTAAAATACTCGGTGGATTATTAATTTTATTAGGATTAAGTTATAATATATTTATTGATAAAAAAGCTCAAGAAACAAAAAGTTTAAATATAATTAAATAATAAAAAGACTCAGGCTCAGAAATCTATTTAATATAAAATTTATTCAATTTCAAGTAAGCTTTATTTTTCAAAAAAGTTAATCTCTTATTTTTGCAAAGGACCTCGCGAAACGCGAGCCCCTTTTAAACCATTTATTTTACTTACTTGAATACATTTTTAAATTTAAATAGAAATTTTTATATATTATTTATATATGCACAAAAATGGAAGTTCTAATTAGAACTTCCATTTTTATTGGCTAATATCAAAATTTATTTTGATACACTTCCTTTTTTATTTATAATTAGTTTTGTCCGAAATATCTGTCTAATAATCCCTTGAATGCTTGTCCGTGTCTAGCTTCATCTTTACACATTTCATGAACTGTGTCATGGATTGCATCTAAGTTTAATTGTTTAGCTAATGTTGCTAAATCTTTCTTTCCTTGGCAAGCTCCGTGTTCTGCATTTACTCTAGCTTGTAAGTTAGCTTTTGTATCTGCAACAACTACTTCTCCGATTAATTCTGCGAATTTTGCAGCATGTTCTGCTTCTTCGAATGCTATTCTCTTATAAGCTTCTGCAACTTCTGGGAATCCTTCTCTATCAGCTTGTCTTGACATTGCTAAGTACATTCCTACTTCTGTACATTCTCCTACGAAGTTAGCTTGTAATCCTTCCATAACTCTTGGATCTACATCTTTAGCTACTCCTACTCTGTGCTCATCTGCCCATGCTAAATCTCCTGATTGTTCCATGAACTTGTCAGCTCCAACCTTACATACTGGACATACTTCTGGTGCTACATCTCCTTCATGAACGTATCCACATACTGTACAAACAAATTTCTTCATAATTTAAACTCCTCCTAAATTCCACATTATTTATATACTTGATTTATATATAACTTAATTTGATGTTTTTATTATATAATAATAATTATTAGTTGTAAATAGTTTTTTATAATTTATTTTAAAATTATTTATAGCTAATAATAAAAAAATAAGAATGAGAGTTTATAATAAAAAATCCTCATTCTTATTTATTTTAAAAGTAAACTTCAAAAAAATTAGTTTATAGGAATATCATTTTTACCTTTTATTCTATCGATTAATTTATACGGTAATAATAAAATATTATCTATATGCTTGTCTTCTATTTTCTTAGAAATTAATATTGCTATTTCTCCTAATATCATAGCCGCTATTCCATCTAATATAAAGTGTTGTTTTATAAATAGAGTAGATAAAATTATCATAATACCAACTATTATAGTATAGTAAAACCATGATTTGTTTTCTTTTCTATTTGTGTATCTCATAACTATATAAGTGTTTAATACATGTATAGATGGAAAACAGTTAAATGGTCTATCATTTTGATAGATAATATTAACAAGCTTATTAGGTAAATTATTGTTAACAACTGTTGGTCTTACTATTTCTACAGGAAATAAATAATAAATAAAATAGCATACAAACATTCCCACATACACTGCTAAAAGAGCCCTTATATATTTTCTACGGTCTTTTAATAAAATAAATATTAATCCTATAAAAATATAAACATACCAATATATATATGGAAAAATAAACATAGCTACAAACGGAATTTCTTTATCTAAAAACAAACTAAGGTCTTTTCCTTTTTCTGCTATTGACCCTGCAATGACATAGTTTATATTTATTATTGGAAATAAAGCAAGCCATGCTAAATCTAGCCACCTTAATTCATTTAACTTGTATTTTAATATAAACCTTTTTAATGCATCCCTCACTTTTAATCACTCCCCTATAAAACATAGTTTATATAAAATATGTTATTATATATATTCTTCAATTAATTATCTACATAACACAAAATAATATAATATTAAATAGTTACTTAATTTATTTATTAAAAACGTTAAATTGAAATTATATATACTATTTGGATCTTTATATAATTAAAAAACTATTTTTCTTAAATATTATCAATTGTTTTTTATAATAAATATACTATTATTACTATAAATTATATAAATTTATTCCTTACTAACTATTTTACAATATTTAAATTATATTGTGCATTTAAGTAAGGAAGTTTAAGAATTTTATAAGGTTTCCTTTAGATATTCTTTAAAAAAAGATTATGTAACAAACATCTCTTTAATTTAATGATCGATTTTTAATTATATGATTTTTAATTATACGAGAGTAATATCTTTAAATATACATTATATATTTATTATTTTTTCTACCATTTTCATATCTATATTATTCTCTAAAATTTTAGAAAGCTCATCAAACTGCTTTAGTTTATATTCATCATAACTTGTTGTATCTTCAATGATATCTTCCATGTTATTTAATTCTAATAAATACTTTATAAAATAATTTAGAAATTCTCCGTTATCAAATATACCATGAAGATAGGTTCCAAAAACTGTAGAATCTTTATTTGTAACACCTGCTATTTCTCCATTATTTAGCTTAATGAATGGAATCGCATTTTTATTTACATTACTAATGCCATTATGAATTTCGTATCCAAATACTTTTATATCTTTAATAAGACTAATTTTATCTAAAACTACCTTTCCTTCAGATTGTTTTGTTATTTTAGTTTTATTAAATCTAGTACATATATCTAAAAATCCAAATCCAGTTTCTGATGTTATATATCCTTCTACTCCTAAATCATCTTCAATAATGTTACCAAGCATTTGGTATCCACCACAAATCCCTAAAATCAAAGTTCCACTTTTTTCAAGTTCCATGATCTTATTAAATATTCCATTTTTCTTTATGGCTCTTAAATCTTCTATTGTGTTTTTACTACCTGGTATTATTAAAAGATCAGGGTTCCCAATATCCTTTGCACTTTCTACATATCTTAGCGATACTTGATTTAATCTTCCTAATGAATTAAAATCTGTAAAGTTTGACATATAAGGTAGTCTTACTACCGCAATATCTAACTTTCCACTATTATTATCTTTATTTTTTATTCTTTCTGTTACACTATCTTCATCTTCTATATCTAAATCAAAATAAGGCATGGCTCCAAGTACAGGTATTTTTATAATATCTTCTAGCTGCTTCATTGCAGACTTAAAATATTCTACATTTCCTCTAAATTTATTTATTATTACACCTTTAATTCTCTTTCTTTCATCTTCATCTAAAAGCATTATAGTTCCTACTACTGATGCAAATACCCCTCCCCTATCAATATCAGCAATTAATATGACAGGTGATTCACTTATCTTCGCCATAGACATATTTGCTATATCAGTATCTTTTAAATTTATTTCCGCGCAACTTCCTGAACCTTCAAGCATTATTAAATCATAACTTTTAGATGAATTATTAAAAGTCTCTTTAATTATATCTTTTAATTCTACATTTAAATCTTTATATTTATATGAATCCATATCACATTTTACTTTCCCGTTTACTATAACTTGTGTTTTAATATTTCCACTTGGCTTTAAAAGAATTGGATTCATCCAAGCTTTTAGTTTTATTTCACAAGCCTCAGCTTGAACAACCTGTGCCCTTCCCATTTCAAGACCTTCTTCTGTTACATATGAATTTAAAGAAATATTTAATGCCTTAAATGGAGCTACCTTTAAACCTTTATTTTTAAAATATCTACAAAATGCTGTTGCAATTGTACTTTTACCTACTGATGATGCTGTTCCAAGCAACATAATACTTTTACTCATTAATAACACCTACTATATCTAAAAATCCATGAGTTTCATTAGTAATTATACCATTTTCTTTAAATTTAATTGGATATTTAAATATTGGTCCATCAAACACAAAAGTATGATACTCACCATTTTCTCCACATGCATCTGAACCTGTTTTAATTATATTTTCAACTACTTTATGCGTTAGTTCTTTTCCTAAAAAGTCAGTTGATAATGCATCTAACCTAACATTTTTTATAACTGTTTTAAATCCAGTATCTATAAATTCATAGGTTAACTTTTCTCTATCTTCAAGCCAAAGTGGAAATATAGCTTCTATTCCTGCTTCATTACATCTATCTGTACACCATGTTCTATGTTCTTCTAAATCTATATCTCCAAAAACACAAGCTTCTGCCCCTAATTCATTTTTAGCTTTATGTAATGCTTTTTTAAAAGCTTCTGAATATTCTTCTCCCTCACATTTCACTAATAAAAGAGGAATACCTAAAGATTGAGATACCTCATTTAATAAATCATTTGTTACTCCATGAAACCAGGATCTTAAAACCTTTTTATCAATAGTGATAAGTAAGGCAACTGGCTTATGTCCATTCTTTATCATTCTGTATAAAGATAATGTGCTGTCTTTTCCGCAACTATATGACATAACAAACTCTTTCTTCATTTAAATTACTCCTTTCTACTTCCACTTTTCTAATGTTCTTACCATAAAAGTTTTTATATCTATTCCATAAACTTCTTCTAAATCATTACTATTTAATACTTCTTTTGTATTTCCATTCCCTTTTATGACTCCATCATTAAGCATCAATACTCTATCTCCATAATTTTGAACTAAATTTAAATCATGCAATACAGCTATAACAATCTTATTTTTTTCTTTAGCCCAGTTTTTAAGATAATCTAATATTTCAATTTGATATCTTAAATCTAAATGATTTGTTGGCTCATCTAAAAGTATAACTTCTGGGTCTTGCGCAAAAGCTCTTGCTAAAAATACTCTTTGAAGCTGTCCTCCAGATAACTCACTTATAAGTTTATCTTTTATATCTAATATTCCAACCATCTTTAAGCTTTCATTTATAATTACTTCATCTTTTTTAGTTAATCTTGAAAAAATACTATTTAAATGGGCATATCTTCCTAATGCCACTGTTTCATAAATAGTATAAGGAAATTGTATGTTCGAACTTTGTGTCATTAATGCAATCTTAGTTGCAAGTTCTTTTCTTTTTAAAGTATTTATATTTTTTCCATCTAGCTTAATTTCTCCATTAAAAGAAATCAAATTAGATATAGCTTTTAACAAAGTACTCTTGCCACATCCATTAGGACCAACTATACATAAGTTTTCTCCCCTATTTATGTTAAAACTAACTTGTTTTACAATGTCTATTCCATTATAGCCACAACAAACATTTTTAACTTCTAGCATATTAAATCACCTACTTTGATTTTTTAAAGTATAAATAAGCAAAAAATGGAGCTCCTATTATAGCTGTTACTGCACCTACTGGAAGTTCTGATGGCACTATTATAGTTCTTGAGATTAAATCAGTAACCACCATAAGACATCCCCCAAATACAATTGACATAGGAATAACATATGAATGCTTTGATCCAAATATCTTTCTCACTATATGCGGAGCAATTAAGTCCACAAATCCTATAGTTCCACTTATTGATACTGCTGCTCCTGTTAATACTGCCACAAATAAAAAAAGATACTTCTTAACTTTTTCAGCTTCAACACCAATAGCTTTTGCTTGTTCTTCTCCAAATGTTAATACATCCATTTCTTTAGAAAATACCATTACTCCAATTATTCCAATTAGAAAAAATGGAATTCCTGCTTTAAGATAGCTCCATCCTCTCATAGAAAATGATCCCATTTGCCACATTGTTATAGATTCTATCTTATCAGTAAATAAAGCCGTTATAGTTGTTAGTGCAGCATTAAAGAATAAAGAAAAAACCATTCCCGATAATATAATTGTACTATTTGATAATTCCTTATCTACTTTACTTGCAAATAGTAATACTATTATCATTGTTAATAAACTACTTATAAACCCCACTAGAGGTAGTGAAAAGTTTCCAAGGAAAGGGATAGATATTCCTGAAACTATTAACAATCCTACTCCTAAAGATGCTCCTGATGATACCCCTAAAGTATAAGGTGATGCTAATGGATTTTTTAAAACCGATTGTACTACAGCCCCACTTGCTGCAAGTGCTCCTCCAACAGTAAATGCTAATAGTACTCTTGGCAATCTAATACTCCAAATTATTGCAACATCCTTTGATTCAATACCTTCTAGTAAATTTGTATTAAATATTTTATGAAGTATTATCGAAATAATATCCATAATACTAATATTGGAACTTCCAATGGAAGTTCCAATACAAATTATTAATATAACTATCGGTATTGATAGTATCATCAATGTTTTACTTTTTTTATCTTTACTTATATTCATTTGGATAAATAGCCTTAGCCATTTCTTTCAAAGCTTTTATAACATTTTGAGACGGTCTTGATGATTCGTTTGTATCTATCCCATAAACTTGACCTTCCCTTACAGCTGTTATACTATCCCATCCATCACGGCTCTTTATATCATCAACAGCTTTTACTCCATTTATATCTGGCATATTTGTTAATATAACATCTGGATTAGCTGAAATTATTGATTCTGGTGCTGGTGATATCCATGATTTTTCATTAGCAAATATGTTTTCTGCTCCAATTATTTCAATCATTTCATTTAAAAAAGTATCTTGACCAAAACTACTTAATTGAGCACCTGATCCTACTTCAAAATATACTTTCTTCTTATCTGTTATTTTATCTCCAATAGCTTTTATAGCCTCAACTTCCTTTTTCATGTTATCAACAATTTCTTTACCTTTATTTTGAGTTTTAGTTATTTCAGCTATAAACTCTATATCTCCATATATTCCATCCATGCTAAAACTACTTGGAATATAAACAACTGGAATTCCAGCATCTTTAACTAATTGGAATGAATCATTATCTCCTGCTTTATTATGTCCTGATGCAATTATTATATCTGGCTCTAATGCTATTATAGTTTCTGCATCTGGATTTCTAAAATCTATCTTAGGTAGCTCTTGATTTATTCCTTCTACATCTACTGAATAATTATCTACTGCAACCAATTTATCTGCCAGTCCTAACTCCACCAATACTTCTGTATTAGATGGTGCAGTGGATATAATTTTTTCTATTTTCTTTGGTAGAGTGAATTCATTTCCCTCTCTGTCTGTCATAGTTTTTGTAGTTTCTGAACATCCCGCAAATAATGCTAAAGAAAATAACATTGCAAAAACTAATGAAAGAATTTTACTTCTCTTTTTCATAATAATCTCCTCCTAATTTTTATTAGGGCTCATTTTATAGAAATTAATTTTTATTTTTCTATAAAATAAAAAGACATACTAAGAGTATGTCTAAAATACATATTTAATAATCTTAAGTTATTGAAAATAGAAATAGCTTGTATTATCTATTAAAAACAACTTAAGACTATGATAGTATTCCTATTATCTCACCCTCAGAAGATAACAGTCCGTCTATAAAAGGCAGGTCTCCCGGCTTTACTTCATCCTACTTTCTAACCTTCCCGCGCATTTTGCAGTGGTGTTAATAGATTTCGTCCATTTCACGGTTACTGGGGTAGCTCAGGCATTGCACCTGATTCCCTATTAAGCTTTAAAAGCACCTTATATAGCTAATATAGTCTAAATTTCAAATAGAATTATATTATTAATGATATAATATGTCAATTAAAATATGCTATTTTATTATCTCTTTTAAAGTACTTATGAACTTTTCATTTTCCTCTCTAGTTCTAACTGCAATCCTAAAATAATTTTTATCTAACCCTTTATAGTTACTACAACTTCTAATAATTATATTTTTACTTAACATTTTTTCCTTTAAATCTATAAACTCTGTAGTTTTAAACATTATAAAATTTACCGTAGGTCTAAATATATTTATTTGTTCTATTTTACTTAGCTCATTAAATAAAAAGTTTTTTTCCTCTTCTATGTATTTTATTGTATCTTCCATATATTCTTTTTCTTCTAAAGCAACTATAGCTGCCCTTTCAGCAATAACATTAACATTCCATGGAACAGATATATCATTTATCTTTTTCATAATATCTTGATTTTTTGATATCCCATATCCTATTCTAATTCCAGGTATAGCAAAAAATTTGGTCATAGACTTCAAGATAAATATATTTTTGTATTCATTTAATGACTCTACTATTGTATAGTTTTTACTATCTTTAACGAAATCTAAAAAGGATTCATCTATAACTACTATTGTATTAGTTTTCAAAGCTTTCTTTGCAATCTCTAATATTATATCTTTATTTGTTAAATTTCCTGTTGGATTATTTGGATTGCATATAAAAACCATGTCTATATCTTCAGTAATGTAATTTAATATATCTTCGTCTATATTCCATTTATTATTTTCTCTTAAATAATAATATTCTATTCTACCTTTAACACTTAAAACTGCTTCTTCGTATTCTCCAAATGTTGGTGCTGGAATAAGAACCTTTCTAGGATTTAAAGCTCTAACTAAATTAAATATAACTTCAGCTGCCCCATTTCCTAATACTAAATCTTCAATTTCTATACCTTCAAACTTGCTTATTGATGATTTTAAATCATAATATGTTATATCTGGATACCTTTCAATCTTATCTATAGCTTTCATCATCTCCATCTTAACATTTTTATTTATTCCAATAGGGTTTATATTTGCTGAAAAATCTATAAGTTTTTCCTTATTTAAATTATATTTTCTTGATAATTCATCTATATTTCCACCATGAACTACTTTGCTCATTATAAAAGCCCTCCAATCAAAGATAAAAGCATTGCTACTAAATAACTAAGAAATGATACTAAATATAAAATATTATTAGTTTTATAAACATCTAAAACCTCTATTTTTTTAATTTCATCTCCTATAGTTGGCTTTTTTACTAACTTTCCAAAATAATAATTTGCTCCGCCTAACTTAAGCCCTATGGCCCCTGCAACTGCAGCTTCTGGATGTGCGCTATTTGGACTACTATGATTACTCTTATCTCTTATGTAAATTTTAAAACTATTTTTATAATTTAATTTTAATATCCAAGATGCAATTACTATGAGAATACCACTTAACCTAGCTAGTATATAATTAAATAAATCATCTAACTTTGCTGGAAAAAATCCAAAATCTTTATATTTTTCATTTTTATATCCAAACATTGAATCCATTGTATTAACTGCTTTATATACCATTGCAAATGGAGCACCTAAAACTCCTGCATAAAATATAGGCGCTACTATACCATCAGACATATTTTCTGCAATTGTCTCAACTACTGCTCGTAAAATTGCTTCTTTATCTAACTCTTTAGTATCTCTACCAACAATATATGAAAGTTGATTTCTTGCTCCTTCTATATCGTTTTTTAATATATATGATACTACCTTCAATCCTTCTACTTTTAAAGCTTTTGTTGAGATACAAAAATATACTATTACACCGCTTATAATAATCCCTAAAATATAATTAATATTAAAACTAATTTTAATTATATAGACATTAACAAAGTACACTATTAAAATACTAAATATCCATGTTAGTAATCCAGCTATCTTTAAAGTATTTTTGCATAGTTTTCTAAATATATTTTCTAAAAATCTACAAGTATTACCTATTAATCTTATTGGATGAATGGGATTTTGAGGATCTCCTATTATTAAATCCAAAATATATCCTATAGTTAGTTGTGTCATCTTATTACCTCTTTGATAATTTTACTTTTATCTATTTTTAACTCTTTATTTTTAAAACTTCTTTTATTGTAAAGTTTTGCTCCTGAAATTCTATTTTAAGTTTATATCCTTCTCCACATTTAGGTTGCCAGCTATAAAAATTTTTACTATCATCATAAAAGCATTCTAATATACTTCCTATTGTTCCGCCATGTGAAATTAACAAAACTGATTTATAGTTGTTTTTCTTTATATATTTTATAAAACTAATAAACTCTTCTTTAATACGGTTTTTATATTGATTTTTACTTTCACCATTTGGACATCTTACCTCTCCAATTTCATCCATTATCCAATTTATATAGAGCTTATCCTCTTTCAAATCTTCATATGATTTCATTTCAAAGTCTCCAAAATCATATTCAAAAAATCCTGATAATTCTTCATAAGCTTCATCCTTATAAATAATATTAAAAGTTTCATTAGCCCTAGCTGCACCACTAGTAAAATATTTATCACACTTAGGATAGTTAATTCTAGATTTCAAATAATTTAACTCTTCTATTCCTCTATCACTTAAACTTATATCAGTTTTACCACAATATAATCTTTTTTCATTACAAATAGTCTTACCATGCCTAAATAAATAAACTTCCATACTACTCATTTTTAATCACCATTGGAATTCCACAGAAAACTCTATATACTTCTTTAGAATTATTACTTAAGTACTGAAGACATCTTCCTGTGCTTTCTCGCCATATTCTATCTTCTTTCTTTAATGGAACTATCCCTTCACATATATCATCACTGATAATTATCTTATCTTTAAATAAACTTTCATTTTCTAAAATATATTTTAATGGATCTTTATTTTCTAAAGACATCTTATAAGTAAACTTATGAAATTTATTTATTACCTTTTTTGAAAAATCTATTTCTAAATTATCTATATTATTTAAATTTAATACCTCTTCATCAGAAATATTAAACTTCTCTTTAACAAAGCTTAACTTTCCACTATAAGCTCCACCAAATACAAGAATCAAAATTAAACACACCCTCCGTAATAAATTGCGAAGCAACTCAAATTGATAATATACAATTGATAATGGATAATTATTGTCCATTGTGCATTATCAATTATCCATTATAAAAATGTTCGCATTTTTATATTATTATTGCTAAACATAGTATTCCTATTAACTCTGAGATCACAAGGCCATACCCAGCACTGTCTCCTGACATACCACCCAATTCCTTCGAACTCTTATTCACTGAAATTATTGCTGAAATTATCATAGCTAATGAAACTATCAGCCCCTTAGCGCCAATAAAATATATGAAGCTTAAACTTGTTATAAGTAAAAATAAATATAAAACAAGTATATCAATTTTTCCTGTTCCTTTTTTAAAGTATGATCCAAGTGAACTTTCTTTCATTGATTCCTTTTTTAATAACATAAGTCCCATTAAACTTCTTGAAATAATAGGTATAATAATTAATCCAATTATGTTTTCTTTTTTATCTACTAATGTGTAAATAGCTGAAAAATCAATTATAAATAAAATTGCTAATGATATTACTGCAAAGGCTCCTGTATTAGGATCTTTTAATATCCTTACTTTTTCCTTTTGATCTCTTCTTGATAATAAAGCATCACATACGTCCATATAACCATCTAAATGTAACATCCCCGTTATAATAAATGGAGTTATCATAGTAATTGCTGCTGTTAAAATGGTAGATATATTAAAAATGCTAACAATTTTATAGACAGTATAATGTATTAATCCTACAACAAGTCCTACTAATGGATAAAGCTTCATCATATGCTTTACTCCATTATCATCCCACTTCTTATAAGGCATAGGTAATATTGTAAACATACTTAAAGCCATTATAAAAGCATTTATTAATTTAATCATATTAAATCACCTATATATTTTCTTCCTTTATGAATTATCTTATTATTATAACAACACTCTATAACAACATCTGAAATTTTAGCTAAACTTATATTTATTTTTCCCATCTCTCTTCTAAAAGCTTCTGTAAAATCATCATATACTATAGAATCACTAAACAAATAATCTGTTACTATGACTAAGTTTATATCTTTACTAGATAAATTTCTTATTCCATCAAATATTTTCCCACTCACATCCATTATAACTTGCTCTTCAATAAACATTTCATTAGTAACTATTGATGTAACACTATCTAATAGAAGTGTATCTCCTTTTTTTACTTTTGCTGCTACTTCTTCTATATTCCTACTTTGCTCAATTGTTTTAAAACCCCAGCCATCCCTTTCCATTAAATGATTATTAATTCTTTTTATATCTTCTTTATCGTAAGGCTCCATTGTAGCAATGTAGTATAAATCACAATCTTTATCTTCTAATTTTTTCGATAGATGCTGCCCAAGCATTGACTTTCCACTTTTTGATCCGCCAACTATTAATATAATCATTTTTCTATTCCAATCCTTACTAGAACTTTTTTATCTATAAATTTAGTAAGCAATGCCTTATTTCCTCTATCGGCGTCCTTTACTCCTACTCCCATTGCGGCAGTTGTTTTTCCACTTCCACAATACATATGAATAAATCCTAAATTCATTTAATTTCTCCTATCTACAATATAATTCTTTTTATTTTTAACTTTTTCTAAATAACTTGGATCTATTTCCGCTTCACTAAAGGTTGCCATATTATTCATCATAGCACATGAATATTGAACTATGGAAAAAGCTATTGGGCACCCACTGCCTTCTCCAAGTCGCATATCTAAATTAAGCATAGGTTCTAATCCTATATTACCCATTGCAATATTGTATCCAATTTCCTTTGAGCAATGAGATGATATAAGATAATCTTTAACATCTTTATTTAGCTTAGTAGCTACTAAGGCTGCAACAGCTGATATAAAGCCATCTATTACAACTGGTATTTTATAATATGAAGCTCCTAAAAAAACTCCTACCATTCCAGCTAAATCAAATCCACCAACTTTAGCTACAACATCAATTGGATCATTAAAATTTGGCTTATTTACCTCTATAGCCTGCTTTACTACTTTCTTCTTCTTTTCAAAAGCATCATCTGTTAAACCTGCACCTTTTCCTACAACATCTTCAATTTCACAGTTTATTAAAGCTGCCAAAACAGCACTACTAGTAGTTGTATTACCTATTCCCATTTCTCCAACACCAACTATGTCATATCCCTTTTGCTTAGCTTCTTTAACCATATCAATCCCTATGTAAATACCTTCAATACACTCTTCATAAGTCATTGCCTCTTCTTTAGCTATGTTATTGCTCCCTCTTCTAATTTTTCTAATTATTGCCCCTGGTATATCTCCCTCACAATCAACACCAATATCGACTACTAATAAATCAGTTTTATTTTCTTTTGCAAGAACAGCAACACCTGTTAGTCCTTTTGAAAAATTGATAGTTTGTGCTAAAGTAACATATTTAGGGGCAGATGCAACTCCTTCTTCCACAACTCCATTATCTGACGAAAAAATTATTATGCATTTTTTATCTATTCTATTTTTTATTTTTCCTGTTATACCAGCCAATTGAATAGCAATCTCCTCAAGTTTACCTAAACTTCCTAAAGGCTTTGCTAAAGAATCTACTCTTCTCCTTGCTTCATCTTTAACCTTATAATCTATTTCTTCAATATTTCTTATTACTTCCTCAACTACTTCTCTGTGACCCACTGCCCTTCCCCCTTAATCTACTTCTTTTTTTGTTATAATATATTAAAATTTATCTAAAAGTCAATAAAGGCATATTTCTTTATAAA
Organism: Clostridium mucosae; assembly: GCF_024622765.1. Classification (NCBI taxonomy): domain Bacteria; kingdom Bacillati; phylum Bacillota; class Clostridia; order Eubacteriales; family Clostridiaceae; genus Clostridium; species Clostridium mucosae. The sequence continues at coordinate 85,770 of NZ_JANKAF010000015.1, forward strand.
ACAAAAAAATCCACAGTTAAATATATTTAATCTGTGAATTCATCTTTAATAGCCTCTAATAGTATAAATCTTATATATGTTTTTCAAAAATAATTTCTGAAGAGTTTGGCCAAATATTAGTTTTATTTGCAAGCTTTATTTTTATATTCTTTAAACTAACGCCATTTAAAAATATTTCTATAAAATCCTCATTATTTCCTGTATATGAACCAAATAGTATTAATTTATCAATTTCATTTTCAAAATCTATTATTTCATAAACCTCATAATACATAAGCTCTCTTCCTTGTGAAGAATATTTTATTTTATCAATTGAAATATACTCATTAAACTTATATATAAATTCTCTTGAAAATGAATCTCCAATACTTTTTAAATATACTTCATTTTTATTTAAGTCCAAATCACTACAATGACTTTTATACTTATTAGCTATATATAAAATCTTATTTATACTCTCTTTCGATATTTTAAAAAATTCATTATAATTAAAAAAACCTTCATACAACACTGTAGTTGATAGAATTTCATCTATTCCAATACAATCCATATTAAGCCTCCTTTAATTTAAAATATAGTTATAGCAAATGCTTTGTATTGAATAATATTATCTACTTATATTCTTATACTTTTTTATTTAATTTAAAAGTCCTATTTTCTTCAAAAATAGTCATAAAAAAAATAGGACCATAGTCCCATTTTGGAAATCTTTTTTAAAATTAATTAAATATTACATTAAACTTCTTCTATAATCTTCTTTATAATTTTCTTATCTATAAGTTTCCATTGCCCTATCCCTATATCATCTAGCGCAATATTCATTATTCTTATTCGCTCTAACTTGGTAACATTATATCCAAAAACTTTGCTCATTCTTCTTATTTGTCTATTCAATCCTTGAGTTAAAATAATACTAAACACATTTCTATCTATTCTTCTTAATTTACATGGTCTAGTAACAGTCCCTAATATCTCAACACCTTTAGACATGCCTTCAATGAAGCTATCATCAAAATCTTTATCTAAAGTTACAATATATTCTTTTTCATGATAACTTTCTGAAGATAATATTTTATTTGCTAACTCTCCATCGTTTGTCATTAAGATTAGCCCCTGAGAGTCCTTATCTAATCTTCCAACTGGAAAAACATAATCCTTATAATTTAAAAAGTCAATTATATTATTATCTATTTCTCTTGCAGAGGTACAAACTCTTCCTGGTGGCTTATTTAATGCTATATATACCTTTTCCTTTGGCTTTACCTTTTCACCGTCTAATAATATCTCATCATTTTCCTCAACCCATTGACCTTGTTCACATAGTTTTCCATTAACAATTATTCTTTTATCTTCAATCCATCTACTTACTTCTTTTCTTGAGCAATATCCATAGTTACTTAGTAGCTTATTTATCCTCAATGTACAAATTATCCTTTCTGCTTCTTATTTCTATATTATATATTTGTTTCAATTAATAATCCATATTTATATTTTGCAAATATAAAGGCTACGCTAACTAGATATGTATTAAATTGGAGATATTATATGAAAATCGGAAAGTTAATACATATCATTAAGTTTAATTCGAAAATACTACAAAATTGAATTTATATTTTTGTACTCCCGTACAAATATATCTAATACTCAACATTTGTAATTGTTGTCATAAATAAACTGTGTTAAATTCAACTTATGAAACTTCTAGGAGGGGTAAAATGAAGAAGAAAAAAATATTTTATTTATCTATATCAATAATTTTAGCTTTAACTGCTATAATAGTTTCCTTTAATCTATTGACAAAAAATAATAATAAACTTGAAAACAAACCATTCTCATGGGATAATGTTAGTCTTTATTTTGTAATGACTGATAGGTTTTATGATGGGGATAAATCTAATAATAATTCATACGGAAGAGTTAGTGTAGATTCTAAAGGATCAACCGTTGGAACTTTTCATGGTGGAGATATTAAGGGTTTAACTAAAAAATTGAAGGAAGGATATTTTGATGATTTAGGAATCAATGCAATTTGGCTTACATCTCCAATAGAACAAATACATGGATTTATATCTGGAGACTCAAACGGTTCCTTTGCTCATTATGGTTATCACGGCTACTATGCTTTGGATTGGACTTCAATAGATAAGAATATGGGGACTGCTCAAGAAATGAGAGAATTTGTTGACTTAGCTCATTCAAAGGGAATAAGAATTGTTTTAGATGTTGTAATGAATCATACTGGATTTTCTACTTTAAAAGATATGTCTGACTATGATTTTTATCCAATAAAAAATGATACAGTTGATATTTCTAATTGGATTCCTAATGAAAATGAAAACTTTGATACTTATAATAAAACCATAGTTGATTATTCTGGTCATAAAGAGGAGTGGTCCAAATGGTGGGGATCTGATTGGATAAGAGCTGGTATCCCTGGATACACTCCTGGTGGTTCAAATGATATAACAATGAATCTTTCGGGGTTACCCGATATAAAAACAGAATCTACAAATCCTGTAGATATTCCTCCAATACTTAAAGTAAAGTGGGGAAAAGATGCTACAGAAAAAAATGATAAATGGATAATTCCAGCTGCTGAAAAATATAGAGAAAACTTAAATATAGCGCCTTCAGAGTATATAATAAAATGGCTATCAGCTTGGGTAGAGGAATTTGGAATAGATGGCTTTAGATGTGATACTGCTAAACATATAGATATGTACAGATGGCAAGAATTAAAGGAAGAATCAAATAAAGCTCTAACAATTTGGAGAGAAAAAAATCCTAATAAACCTGGTGCTAAATGGACAGATGATTTTTGGATGACAGGTGAAGTTTTCGGACAAGGTCTTGATAAAAATGAATACTATAATAATGGCTTTGATTCAATAATAAACTTTAAATTTCCAAAAGGTGATAGTATAGATTCATTAGAGGAAATTTATTCTGAATATGCTAATAAAATAAATTCTGACTCTTCATTTAATGTCTTAAGTTATATATCCTCACATGATACTGGATTAACTAGAGGAAATATGATTAATTTAGGGACAAAGCTTATTTTGTCTCCTGGTGGTATAGAAATTTATTATGGTGATGAATCAAATCGTAAACCTTCAACTAATACTATAACTACCGCTAAAGATCAACCTTCAAGATCAGATATGAATTGGGATAGTATAGATAAGGATGTGTTATCTCACTGGCAAAAACTTGGTAAGTTTAGGTCAAACCATATTTCAATAGGTGCAGGAGAACATAAAGAAATCCAAACTTCTCCTTATGCTTTTAGTAGAATTTATAATAAAAATGATTTTAATGATAAAGTTGTTGTTGCAACTGGCGTTTCTAATGAAGCTACTATAGATGTATCATCTGTATGGGAAGAATCTACATCTATAAGAGATTTTTATACTGGAAAGAAATATGCAGTTAAGGATGGTAAGGTTACTGTCAAAGCTAATAGCAATGGTATTGTATTATTAGAAGAAGTAAAGTAAAAAGTATCGTAGTATCAGAAATCTATTTAATATAAAATTTATTCAATTTTAAGTAAGCTTTATTACCTTTAAAAGTTAATTTCTTATTTTTATAAAGGGTCTCACGAAACGTGAGATCCTTTTAAACCATTGATTTTACTTGCTTAAAGGCGTTTTAAAACTTAAATAGAGATTTTGTCTATTATTTACATACATGCAAAAATGTAAGCTCTAGTTAGAACTTACATTTTTACTAGCTAATATAAAAATTTATTTTGATACAACCCCTGTATAAATTTTATACACCTACAACTTCTTTTATTGCTTCTACTACTCCATTATCATTATTACTTTTTGCAATAAATCTTGATACCTTCTTTAAATCATCATGTGCATTTTCCATTGCAAAGCTATAATAAGCGCTACCCATCATTTCTAAATCATTAAGATAATCTCCAAATACCATTGTTTCTTTATGATCTATCTCTAGCATATCTTGAATTTTATTTATTGCAACTCCTTTATTAACACCTTTAGCAGTTATATCAAGCCAAATTTCTCCTGATACTGTCACTTGAAGCTTGTCTTTATATTCATTATAGTAATTATTACTATTAAATTCAGAACCAGAAAAATCACATATTGTTACTTTTAATATATCATCTTCAACTTTAGTTAAATCATCAATTATTTCATATCTCTCATAATATTTCTTTGTTTCTTTTACTAATCTCTCTTCATTACTTTCTATATAAGCCGATTTTTTACCACATACTATAACATGAGCATTTTCTATAGTTCTACCTATTTTAATAAGCTCTATTGCAACATTTTTATCTAAAGAATTAACTAAAATTTCTTCACCTTTATATACTACAAATGTTCCATTCTCGGCTATAAACATCATATTATCTTTTATTTTTTCAAATCTTTTTAATAAGTTATAATATTGTCTTCCACTTGCAGCTGCAAATATTATGTCCTTTTCAACAAGCTTATGAAAAATATCAAAAAACTCCTTGTTTATTTCATTATTCCCATTTAGCAATGTTCCATCCATATCTGATGCTATAAATTTTATCATATGCTTGATCACTCCTAATTATTATATTTAATATATCACTTTAACATTATATTTTGATAATCCGTCAACTATATTTTCTTCTGGTTTCTTATCTGTAATTATATAATCAATATCTCCTAATTCACAAAACTTATATGATCCATCATTATAAAACTTGTCATTAATAGTAATTAAATATTTCTTTTTACTCATTTTAATAATTGATTCTTTTGTACTAACTTCATCTAGGTTAAAATTGCTGACAAAATTATCTTCTATATTAATTCCACCAGCTCCAATAAAAGCTTTATCAATTTTAAATTTTTTAATTTCATTTGAAGTAAATGCTCCAACAGTTCCACCTATTTTTTTATTATACATACCTCCTATTTGGATTATGTCTATATTAGGTATTGAATCAAAAGCCATTGCAATTCTATTCATATTTGTTATTAATGTTATATTCTTTTTAAATCCTGCCATCATTGTTGCAACAGTATAATTAGTACTTGAAATATCCATAAATATTACATCATTTTCTTCAATTTCATCCATAACTAAACTTGCAATTTTTTCTTTTTCATTAATATTGCTTATTATTCTTGAAGTTGTATTGTCATTATGAATTATTTTTCTTTCTAAAATTGCCCCGCCATATGTTCTTTTGATATTACCACATTGTTCTAGCTTACTTAAATCTTTACGAATCATACCTTCAGAAACATTAAATTTTTCACTTAAGTCTCTTACTCTTACTTTACCATCTCTCTTAAGCATTTCTAATATATCTTCTAGCCTTTCTTCCATAAACAAACAAATCCCCTCCTTTACTCTACAAAACTAATCTCACTTATTATCATTTGTTATCACTCATTATCTTTTAATATCATTTTATAACATTTATTATTATTATTCAAGGATAATAAATTGGATTTATAGTTTATAAAGAAAAGTGGACATATATATATTTGCTTACTATATGACTTCTCTCCAAGTCAATACCACATACATAGTCACTTAAAAACTTAAGAAAGAAAATTATAAAAGGGGCTGTTGCAAAATGATTTTTAATCATTTTATAGCAACCTCTTTTTTTGCATTTTAAAATTGATATTTTAGGGGTTATAATAAAAACATACTATGAAATATCTGGTTAAATATTTATTTTGTTGCATGACTAAAAGAGGTAAATATACCCCTTTTTTA
>NZ_JANKAF010000016.1:0-85674 GCF_024622765.1 Clostridium mucosae
TCATATCTCCATAAAGGTCAATTCTAAGTCTTGATCTATCCTTTATCTTTGTATCTATAGCAGATAAAAATATTTTATATTGATTCACAACATCAACTCCTTATATAAAAGCTTGTACTACATCAAAGCACCTTTTATATATTTAAAACTTTCTTATGTCCTTCTTTAAAATAGCGAAGTTCATTATAACTAACTTTACATATTTTCATTATCTGTCTATCTGACCACCCTATAACCTTTAATTTTACATATCTTCTATATGTCAATCTCATTAATTCCCCTCTCTTCCACCCTTAAACTAGTTAACAAATTCATACTTTCACTTCCAACACTTATTATCTTTGTTAATATATTTTGAAAAAGATTAAGTCTCTCTTTTAAATCTCTATTTTCTTTCTCTAATCTTTTTCTCTCAAAATGAGATAATGGATTAGCCTTATATCTATCTATTTTCTGAATCTCTTCCAAGTAATACATTGGCTTGTCAAAATGAGGATTCCTTGTTATAAGCCCATTTTCTTCATAATTTATAATTGTCCGAACTGTTACTCCCCATCTCTCACTAAGTTCTTTTCTACTTATCAATACTTGTTCCATCAAAATCTCCATACTAAAATCTTTAAAATAAAGATTTTCCAATAAACATACAGAATATCCAGTTCAAATTATTGAACTTTTTTATCAAAAAAATATTTTTGTATTTTATCTTCTCCAATACTTAAAAGCTCTGAAATTCTAATAATTTCATCTTGTGAAAAAAATATTTTATTATTTAACTTTAATGATAATGTTCTTTCTGATACTCCTAATATCTTAGAAAATTCATTTTGGGTTTTATGTTTCTCAATTATCCTGCCTCTAAGTTTACTATAATCAAATTGCATTTTGTTCCTCCTTATAATATCAATCAGTTTTAGTTCAATTTTTTGAACAATATTATAATATCATATCCAAATAAAACCGTCAATACTTTTATTCAATTTTTTTAACTATTTTGTTTTTTCCATTGAACTTAAATTCAAAAAGATATATACTATATATGAAAGGATTTGATTATATGATTGAAAATACTTCAACTCGATTAAAAAAAATAATGAACGAAAGGCACTTAAGACAAGTTGATTTACTAGAACTTGCAAAACCCTTCTGCAAAAAATACAATGTGAAAATGAATAAATCTGATATAAGCCAATACTTATCAGGTACAGTCAAACCTGGTCAAGAAAAACTAGCAATGCTAGGAATGGCTTTAAATGTTAATGAAACTTGGCTAATGGGATATGATGTACCAATGGACAGAAATAAAATTGTTTATAGTCAGCCTAATAATATTAGTACTATAAATCCAAATCTAAACCAATATATATATGATTTAGGATATAAAATTACAAATGATAAATCAAAACAAAATTTACTATTAGAAACAAAAAAAAATAAATATGAAATAACTTTATCTGATTTAAAAGAACTTGAAAGCTTCACAGAATCATTTATTAAATTTAAGTTCTCCGAACTTATTAATAAATAAAATACTATCTACCAATTATAAAATTTTAAATCTAAAAATAAATACTATAAACATAGACAATTATACTAATCAAAAATTAAATGCTCATAGATTTTTATATAATAATTTAATAAATTCATCAAATTCAATTTAAAACTATTTAACATTCAAAAATTCATATTAAAATCTATTGAGCATTATAAAAAATTTATTTTTCTCTCATCAACTTATATTAACTAAATTCAAATAGTTAATATAAGTTAATTTTATCAAAGGAGATTGTTATTATGAATTATACTATAACCTACAGACAAAAAGATAAAGGCTGGCAATTTATTATATCTTACAAACTAAATGGAAAATGGAAACAAAAAAGCAAGCAAGGTTTTAAAACAAAAAAAGAAGCAAAACCATTTGCTGAAAAAACTCTAAAAGATTTAAAAAAACAACTTAAAAATATTAATTCTATTCAAGTTGAATCTTTAACATTTAAATCACTTCACTATAATTTTATAGAACATATTAAGCTATATAAAGAATTTAATACTATAAAAGGATATAAAAATGCTTATTCTTGCTTTTCTACATTAGAAAACTATGAAGTTGATAATATTAAAAATATTGATATCCAAAAATGTATTGATAATTTAATAAAAAAAGAACTTAAAAATGCAACTATAAAAAGCTATATATCAAGAATTTCTTTAGAATTTGAATACTATATAGAAACTTATAATCCTATTTATATAAACCCTACAAAAAAATTGAAACTACCAATAAATAAAAATACCACTATAAAAAAAGCTTTAACAAAAAAAGAGTTAGATCATTTATTAAAAAAGCTTAAAAATAATAAATTCTATATAGTCGCATATATCGCGTCTAATACAGGTTTAAGATGTGGAGAAATTTTAGGATTAACTTGGCTAGATTTAGATGAAAAAAATTTAACATTATCAATAAATAAACAATGGAAACTATTAAAAAATGGTTATTATGGATTTGGTGAATTAAAAAGTAAAAATTCTAATAGAACTATTCCTGTTAGTAAAGAATTTGTAAAAACTTTAAAAGAGTATAAATTATTAACACCTATTTCATTCGACAATAGAATTGCACCTTTTAATAATTCCTCTATAGAAAAGTATTTAAATCCTAAACTAAAAAAATATTCAGATATATCTATACATGAGTTAAGACATACATATGCTACTTTATTAATCCACAACGGAGTAGACTTTAAAACAATCGCCAAAATTCTAGGACATGATATAAAACAAACATTAGATACTTATTCGCATGTAACAGATGATATGATGAATTTAGCTTCTAAAAAAATTGAAAAAATTTTTTCAAATAATTTTTGACGTTTTTTGACGAAAAGTTATAATCCTTGCAAAATAGCCTTTTATAAATAATAATCTGGATTTTCATAGAAAATCCACATTACTTTTGCAGCATCTATTGGTGATCCTCCTCCCATTGCAACGATCCAATCTGGTTCAAATCTTCTCATTGCTTCTGCTCCACTCATAACAGTTTCTACTGATGGATCTGGTTCAACTCCCTCAAAAAGTTCAACTTCCATTCCAGCTTCCTTTAAATATGTTTCAACTTTATCTAAGAATCCAAAGCGCTTCATTGAGCCTCCACCAACTACAACAAATGCCTTCTTTCCTTCTAATGTCTTTAATACCTCTAAAGATCCTTCCCCATGATATAAATCTCTTGGTAATGTAAAACGTGCCATAATAAACCTCCTAAAAGTTATATAATTTATTTCTTACTTATTTACATAAATATAATAAGCAAAAATCATGCCAAGTGTTTATAATTTAACAATGTTGTTAAATCATTTACCTTCCTGTAAATAGTATGCACGCTTTAAAATAAATATGTCCTAAAATAAATCAGTTTAAATATTTTTTACTGCTCTACTTTAGGACACCGTCTTATTATCTTACGTTTTAAAATAAATTGAGAATAAACATAATTATATGTATTAATTCTTTATTTAATTATTTGAAGTAGCAAAATATAAGTTGGCTAAGATAAATAAAATATGTGTAATAAGCATATAGCGAACAATTAGAAGTACTTGGTGAAGGAATAACTACTAGGCCTTAGTATTGTTGGTTTGTTTGAGCGCAGCGAGTTAACCAAAACTCTTGGCGTAGTAGTTTTTTCGAACCTAGTACTTCTTTGTGCAGCTATTAGCTTATGGAACATATCTAGTTATCTTAGCCTTTACATTAGCAATTTATTAGTTAATATTAATATTGTATTTTTTAACTTTAAGGTAAAGTGTATTTCTGCTTATTCCCAATACTTTCGCTGTTTTAGTCATATTATATTTATTATGCTCTATAGCATTTCTTATAGTTACTTTTTCAATTTCCTCTAAGTTAAAGCATTTTTCCTTTTCTCCGTCAAAAACAATATCTTTGCTATCTATATCTAATATTTCATTTCTTTTTTCTTCTGATTCTTCTAATATATCATCTGATAACTCACCATTTAAATTAACTATATTTTCTATACAGTTTTCTAATTGTCTTATATTCCCTGGCCAATTATATCCAAGTAACCTATTAAATAATTCCTTAGTTATTTCAGGAATTTCTTTTTCTAATTCTATTGATTTCATGCTAAGGAAATATTCAATAAGCTTTCTTATATCCCCTTTTCTTTCTCTAAGAGGTGGTAATTTTATTGGAATTACACATAATCTATAATATAAATCTTCTCTAAAAGTTCCTTTTTTAACTTCTTTCTTTAAATCTTTATTTGTTGCAGCTATCACTCTAATATCTACAGGAATTTCCATGCTTCCTCCAAGTCTAGCAACTCTCCCTTCTTGAAGAACTCTAAGTAGTTTCACTTGCATATCCAATGGCATTTCACCTATTTCATCTAAAAATAATGTTCCACCATTAGCAATTTCAATTTTTCCTATCTTTCCGCCTTTTTTTCCTCCAGTGAAAGTTCCATCTTCATATCCAAAAAGTTCACTTTCAATTATATTAGCAGGTATGGCTCCACAATTTATAGCTATAAATTTATTATTTTTTCTTATACTATAATTATGAATAGATTGCGCTAGTATTTCCTTGCCTGTCCCACTTTCTCCATTAATTAATACCGTTGAAGGACTATTAGCTATAATCTTACAATTTGTTATAACATTTTTTATAGCATCACTTTCTCCTATAATATCATTGAAAGTAAAAAATGCCCCTGTAAAATTACTTTCTTTATTTTTTTCTTTTATCTTTGTTAATGTTGCTACAATCCCTATTATTTTTTCATTACATTTGATTCCTTTAAGAATAATTTCAGTCTTATATTTGCTTGCATGACTTAGCTTTATTTCTTTTGTTATAGTTTCACTATTCTTTGATATTCTGCTTACTATGTTTTTAAAATTGGGGATAATATGATTTATGTCTTCATTAATTAGGTTTTGATTTCTTTTATCTAAAATATTTAATCCTAATTCATTTATGTTTATTATTTTTCCATGTATGTCAATAATCATTATTCCTTTATCAACATTTTCTATAACAGTTTTCATATAATTATAGGTTTGATTTAAGATATAATTAGTTTTTATTCTGTAAAGTTCGTTTTCTATTGCTGTAACTCCAAAAATAACTAATCCTAAGGTGTGAGGGTGTTTCATATTACTTTTTCCTGTTAAATTTAAAGTTCCTATTATTTCACACTTACTATTATGGATAGGTGCTGCAGAGCAAGTTAATCCTTGAAATATAGTAGCATAATGCTCATTTGCAGTTATTTGAAGACATCTATTTTCTGTTATTGCTGTCCCCATTGCATTAGTACCTATATTTTTCTCATCCATATAGGCTCCAACTTTTAAATTTAACTTTTCAAGTTCATCCTTTATTGAATCAGCTCCCCTTATATAAAGTATGCATCCATTATTGTCTGTTAAAATTATGATAAAGTCATTATCTTCTACAGACTCAACTACCATATCTATATAGGGTTTTGATATTTCTATTAATTCTTTATTTATCTCTAGTACTTTTTTAAGCGCTTCTCCATTTAACATGGTTCTTGAATGATTGCTACTTTTTTCAACTCCGTAATCTTCACTTCTTTTATGCGAGTTTTCGATTAATAAACTTTTATTATACATAACTCTATACCTCTTAACCATTGTTTTACTTTAATCTTTATACCGTATAATATAAGTTTACTATTAGATTGATAAATTTTCTACAAAATAATATGACTATAATTGTATTTTTATAAAAAATTACAATTATAGTCATTAAAATTTGATTTTTTAGTATCTTGTAGAGTTCTTTAATTGTCTTTCTATATCTCTCTTATGAGCTTTTTCTAACATAGAATCTCTCTTATCATAATTCTTTTTACCTCTACACAATCCAAGTGCAACCTTTACCTTACCATCTTTTAAATATAATGATAATGGTATTAAAGTAAATCCTTGTTGTGCTACAAGTCCTGCAAATCTTGATATTTGCTCCTTATGAAGTAAAAGCTTTCTTTCCCTTAATGGATCAACATTAAATATATTTCCTTGTTCATAAGGACTTATGTGCATACCTTTTATAGTAATTTCACCATTTTCTACATCTGCGTAAGATTCTTTTAAATTACATTTTCCTGCTCTTATTGATTTAACTTCAGTTCCAACTAAAGCTATTCCAGCCTCTATGGTTTCTTCTACAAAATAATCGTGCCTAGCTTTTCTATTTTCAGCTAATGTATTACTATTTTTCTTCCTTACCATATTCTCACCACTCATTTTATTTTTCTTTTAGTATAACAAAATAGTAAAAAAATGTGAACATTTTTTTTAATGGATAATTGATAATGCACAATTGACAATTAAGGAAAAAAACCCTAAATATTTTTAAAATAAAGGTGCTGCACACCAATTTAAGTTTTGCTGTTCAAAACATTCTTAATTATCAATTATCACTTGTCAATTATCAATTATCAATTGCTTCGCAATTTATTACAGTTCTTCACTATCTTCATTATCATCTTCATTAACTAGTTCATTTTTTATTTCATCTTTTGCTTCTTGAATTTTTTCACTAAGCTTTTCACTAGGTACTATTTCTTCCTTAGGTTGTTCTTCTTCAATTAAATCAAAATAGACTTCTCTGTTGTCTATATCAACTCTAGTACATTTAACTTTGATTTCATCACCTAGTCTATAAACCTTTTTAGTTCTTTCACCGATTAAGCATAAATGGGCTTCATCATAAATATAGTAATCATCATCTAAAGCTGTTATATGAATTAATCCCTCTATTGTGTTTGGTAATTCTGCAAATAAACCAAAGGATGTAACTGAAGATATAATAGCTGTAAATTCTTCTCCAATTCTTTCTTGCATATATTCTGCTTTCTTTAAATCATCAACTTCTCTTTCTGCTTCTTGAGCTAATCTTTCCATTTCTGATGATTGTTTTGATGCTATTTCAACTATATTAGTTAATCTTCCTGCTCTCTTTTCATCTATCTTTCCATTTAATTGTTCTTTTATAATCCTATGGATTTGTAAATCTGGATATCTTCTTATTGGTGATGTAAAGTGGCAATAATACTTAGCTGCAAGACCAAAGTGTCCTACACATTCTGGTGAGTATTTAGCTTGCATCATTGAACGTAATAAAAGAGTACTTACTACTGTTTCTTCCTTTTTACCTTTTACTTTTTCTAATATATCTTGAAGAGCTCTTGGATGAGCTTCCTGACCCCATCTTACAATATAACCTAAGTTATATACAAACTCTTTAAACTTTTCTAACTTTTCTTCATCTGGCTCTTCGTGAATTCTATATACAAATGGTAAATTAGTCCAGAACATATGCTCAGCTATTGTTTCATTACATACAAGCATGAATTCTTCTATTATTCTATTTGCAATAGCTCTGTCATAAGGCTTAATATCTACTGGTTTACCTAAGTCATTTAATATAATTTTTGATTCTTCAAAGTTAAAGTCAATAGCGCCTCTTTTCATTCTCTTTTCACGAAGAATGTTGCATAACTCTTCCATAGCCTTAAAATCATCCACTAAGTAATCATATCTTTTAATAAGTTCTTCATCATTATTTTCTAAAATCTTTGTTACATCTGTATATGTCATTCTTTCACTAGTTTTTATAATTGTTTCTTCTATTTCATGTTGAATTACTTTTCCACTCTTATCAATAACCATAAAGCAGCTTAAAGCTAATCTATCTACTTTAGGATTTAATGAACAAATACCATTTGATAACTTCTTAGGTAACATTGGAATTACTCTATCTATTAAATATACTGAAGTACCTCTTTTTAAAGCTTCTTTGTCTAAAGGATTCTTTTCTCTTACATAATGAGATACGTCTGCAATGTGAACTCCTAATCTAAATTTACCATTATCAAGTCTTTCTATTGAAACAGCATCATCTAAGTCCTTAGCATCTTCTCCATCTATTGTTACCATTCTTAAATTTCTAAGATCTTTTCTTCTTGCATATTCCTTAGAATCTATTTCTTCTTCAATGTTTTCTGCATAATTTAGAACCTTTTCTGGGAACTCTTCTGGTAATCCATACTTCTTAATTATTGTAAGAATATCTAACCCCTTATCTCCCTTTTTACCTAAAACTTCTTTTACTATACCTTCAGGACTTCTTCTTTTATCTGCCCATTTAACTATTTCACAAATTACTACATCTCCATCTTGTGCTCCATTTCTATCTTTTTTAGATATAAAGATATCTTGATTTAATCTTGTATCTTCTGGAACAACAAATCCGAAGTTTCTACTATCTTCATATACCCCTATAATTTTAGTATTAGATCTTTCTAAAACTTCTCTTACTTCTCCTTCTCTCTTTTTACCATTTAAATCTTCTCTTGTTATTTGAACTAACACCTTATCTCCATTCATAGCACCACTCATAGATGAACTTGGTATGAAAACATCTTTTTCTCCCTCAGTATCTGGAAGTAAGAATCCAAATCCTTTTTGATGCACTTGTAACTTACCAGTTATTAAACCAAGTCTTTCAGGCACACCAAACTTATCTTTCTTTGTCCTAACAATTAGGCCTTCCCTTTCCATTGATTTTAGAACTTTCTTAAAAGATTTATATTCATCAGGATTTATATCAAATACAGCAACCAACTCTTGAATATCCATTGGTCTGTATGCTTCCTCTCTCATAAAACTTAATAACGTCTGTTTAATTCCCATATATACGTTTCCTCCATATAATTCAATTTATTTAAAAATCTATTTCTAATCTGATTTTATAAGTAAGTTATACATTTATTATATGTATAATTTAAAATCTATATCATTTGTAAAATAAAATAATATATCATTAATTCTTGGCTATTTGTAAATTAATCTACAGTCAGATCCATTTTATAATTCACCCTAGATGAATTATTTGCTAATTCTTTCATTATTAATTATTTTACCCTTAACTTCTTCATCCTTCTCTAGTTTATCCATCTTCCCTTGATATTACACACTTCCGAAACACTTTTATTAATTTCACCCATTTTCCTATTAGGGTTTTATTTACCAATTTATATTTAATCAAAAAAACAGACAATCAACAACCCCATTGTCAATTGTCCACACCAATTACCAACTATTAATTATTCCTTCACTTTTCCATATAATTCATTTTGCTTAAATTATCTATTATGAATTAACATTCTACTCATTTGTAAATTTATTCTACAAACAGCTGACTTTCCATAATTTAACGCAAGCGAATTATTTCCTAAACTTTTTTCATTTTTCATTCTTTCACTTATCCCATTTATCTTAAGCAATATTCAGCTAATACAGTTTGTAACTCATAAATATTTAAGCTGCTGTTGAACTGCTTTTCTATTGGAAGGGCTGTTCCAGAAATCCATATTTTTAATTCTGCATCTAAGTCAAAATGTCCAGCAGTCTCAATGCTAAAATGAGTTATTGATTTATATGGGATTGAATGATATTCTGTTTTCTTTCCAGTAACACCTTGCTTATCAACTAAAATAAGTCTTTTATTTGTGAAAATAAACGTATCTCTTACTAGTTTATAAGCTTTTTCTATAGTTTCTGATGATGCTAATATTTTTCCATATTCTTTTTTTAAAGCTTCTAAATTAACTTCTGAGGCATTTCCCATTAATCCATTAAATATACCCATAAAAACACTCCCTTTATTTTAAGATAAAATAGTATAAAAGAGCTACCTATTATAAAAAGCAGCTCTTGTTATAACATTATATTAAGTTTAATACTACTGTATTCACAGCAAATAAAGTCATTGTTACAATTGTTACTTTTAATAGCATAGCTTCCTTTGTTCTAGCTTTATTCTTTGAAAAGAAAGTTTCATTTTTACTTCCTTGAATAAGTCCACTTAATGCATCTGTTTTACTTGGTTGTAATAATACTGATATTATGATTGCTAACCCTAAGATCACTTCTAATACTAATAAAACATCTTTCATTCTTATACCTCCCATGATTACTCAAAACGGTCATATTTACATAACTTTATATTATCATATTAAATGCTACATTACAAGTCAATAGTTACAAAATTATCCCTTACAATCCCTTATAAAAATAAGGATAAGATTATAAAATCTTATCCTTATATATTACAATTTAATTATTTCTTGATGTTGAAGAATGCTTTTCTTCCTCTGTATTCAGCTACATCGTCTAATTCTTCTTCAATTCTTATTAATTGGTTGTACTTAGCAACTCTTTCAGATCTTGCAGGAGCACCAGTCTTGATTTGACCAGCGTTAACAGCTACAACTAAATCAGCAATTGTAGTATCTTCTGTTTCACCAGATCTGTGAGAAATAACTGCTGTATAACCAGCTCTGTTAGCCATTTCGATAGCATTTAAAGTTTCTGTTAAAGTACCGATTTGGTTTAACTTGATTAGGATTGAGTTACCAACTCCCATGTCGATTCCTCTTTCTAATCTTTCAGTGTTAGTAACGAATAAGTCATCACCAACTAATTGAACTTTCTTACCTAATCTTTCAGTTATTAGCTTCCAACCTTCCCAGTCTTCTTCAGCCATACCATCTTCGATTGAGATAATTGGGTATTTGTTAACCCAGTTTTCTAAGAAGTCAACCATTTCAGCTGCAGTTAAAGTTTTTCCTTCATGTTCTAATACATACTTTCCATCTTTGTAGTATTCTGATGAAGCAGCATCGATAGCGATGAACATATCTTCTCCAGCTTTGTAACCAGCTTTAGTTATAGCTTCTATAATAACTTCAATCGCTTCTTCGTTTGACTTAAGGTTTGGAGCAAATCCACCTTCATCACCGATAGCTGTTGAATATCCTTTATCATGTAAAGTTTTCTTTAATGTATGATAAACTTCAGCACACATCTTTAATGCATCGCTAAATGTTTTAGCTCCAACTGGCATAACCATGAATTCTTGTAAATCAACTGAGTTATCAGCATGTGATCCACCATTGATTATGTTCATCATAGGTACTGGTAAAACTTTTGCATTTACTCCACCTACATATTGGTATAATGGTAAATCTAATGATTTTGCAGCTGCATTAGCAACAGCAAGTGAAACACCTAATATAGCGTTAGCACCTAATTTTGCTTTGTTTGGAGTTCCATCTAATTCGATAAGCATTTTATCTATATATGGTTGATCATATACGTTGCATCCAATTAATTCTTCTGCAATTGTATCATTTACGTTTTGAACAGCCTTTAAAACACCTTTTCCTAGGTAGTTATCTTTATCTCCATCTCTTAATTCAACTGCTTCATACATACCAGTTGATGCTCCTGATGGAACTGCTGCTCTTCCTACAGTACCATCTTCTAAGTATACTTCAACTTCTACTGTAGGGAAACATCTTGAGTCAAGAATTTGTCTTGCTACAACGTCTACTATTTCACAATAATTTTTCATTACTTTTTCCTCCTTATATTTGAAATGTATAATTTCTTTCGCCTATATCCATACCTTTATATTATTTCTTATGAGTAATAATTTATTCATAAAAAGATATACATATAGATTTTTCTGAAAAAAATAACATTTTTTAGCAAATAATAATCATTATCACATTTTCAATATCATTATACCACTTTGACCATAATTTTCAATATTTATTTGTGGCTGTAATCATTTAAAAGGAATTTTTTTATTATAATATTTATGATAAGTGTTACAAATTAAAAAAAGCTCAGAATATCTAAGCTTTTTATTTATATGGTTTGGATAATTTTATAATTATAGATTTTAAATTTTTGCTTTCCTCTTGCTAAATACATCAAATGCTACTGCTAATAAAAGTACTAAACCCTTTATAGCCATTTGCATATCACTACCTACACCTAAAATTGACATACCATTATTTAAAACACCCATAACTAATGCGCCAACTATAGCTCCAATAACTGTACCTATACCACCATAAGCTGATGCACCTCCAATATAACATGCAGCTATTGCATCTAATTCGAAGTTTAGTCCAGATTGAGGTGAGGCAGCATTCAATCTTGATGTGAAACTTATAGCAGCTATTGCAGAAAGTACAGCCATATTAACATATACTAAGAATAAAACTTTATTAGTATTTATTCCTGAAAGTTTTGCTGATTTTTCATTTCCACCCATAGCATAAAGATATCTTCCTGGTATCGTTTTAGAAGTAATTATAGTATAAAGAAATACTAAAATGCCTATAATTGCAAACATTATTGGAATTCCTTTATATACAGCAAGCCAATAAGTTACTAACATAGTTGCTGATACTATTAATATAATCTTAGCTATGCATAATGGTAATGGAAGAACATCAAAATTATATTTTTCTCTTTCAGCTCTGTTTTTAAATTCTATATATACATATATAATAGAAACTAATATACCTACAATAATAGTTGTAATATTTATATTACTGTTTTTAAATATATCTGGAAAAAATCCTCCACTTATAGCTTGGAATGACTTTGGAAATGGACTTAATGTTAATCCTTGAAGCATCTTTACAGTCAATCCTCGAAATAACAACATTCCTGAAAGTGTTACAATAAATGCTGGTATTCTAATATATGCTATCCAAAATCCTTGCCATATTCCTATTAATAATCCTACAGCTAAACAAATTAATATTGCTGGGAATAACGCCATTTTATTGTTAATAATAAGTATACCAGCAAGTGCACCAATAAAGGCAACTATAGACCCAACCGAAAGGTCTATATTCCCACTAGATACTATACATAATGTCATACCAATCGATAAAATAAAAACATAACTGTTTTGAAGAATCAAATTAGTTACATTCATCGGTACTAAAAGTATTCCTTTTGTTAAAATTTGAAATAAAACTATAATTACAACTAATGCTATAAGCATTGTATATTGTCTTACATTGTCTTTAAATATTGTCTTTAATGATTCCCCTAAAGTTTGCTTGACTTTTAATTCTACATTTTTATCTAATTGCATTTAAACTACCTCCTTATTACTATCCATTATGCATTTCATTATAATTTCTTGAGATGCTTCACTAACTGACAATTCTCCAACAATTCTTCCAGAATTCATTATATATACTCTATCGCATATACCTAATATTTCAGGAAGCTCTGATGAAATTACTAAGATAGATTTTCCGGAGTCCGCTAAGTCATTTATTATTTTATATATTTCATACTTTGCTCCTACATCTATTCCTCTTGTTGGTTCATCTAATATTAATATATCTGGATCAGTAAATATCCATTTACTTAAAACAACTTTTTGCTGATTACCACCAGACAAATTTCCAGCCTTTTGTATTATTGAAGGAGATTTAATATTAAGTTTTTCTCTAAAATTTTCTGTTACTCCTATTTCTTCATTATCATTTATAAATTGCATTTTACTAAGCTTTTTAATTTTTGCTATTGATATATTATTTTTTATACTATCAATTAAATTAAGTCCTGCTGTCTTACGATCTTCTGTTACATAAGCTAGCCCTGAATCTATAGCATCTCTAATATTATTTAACTTAATTTCTTTTCCATTTTTGATTATAGTTCCGCTTATATTTCTGCCATAAGCCTTTCCAAAAATACTCATAGCAAACTCAGTTCTTCCAGCTCCCATTAATCCTGATAGCCCAACTATTTCTCCTTTTTTTATGTCTAGATTCACATCCTTAATAATCCTTCTACCATCTATAATAGGATCATAAACATTCCAATTCTTAACTTCAAAAATAACTTCTCCTATATTAGATTCGTGACTAGGATATCTATTAGTAAGTTCTCTTCCAACCATACATTTAATAATGTCATTCTCGTCAATACTTCCATCATTCTTCATTGATTGTATAGTTGATCCATCTCTAAGAATTGTTATATTATCTGCTACTCTTAAAAGTTCATTTAGCTTATGAGAAATTAAAATACATGTAATTCCATCTTTCTTTAATTCTAATAAAAGTTGAAGTAGACTTTCTGAATCCTTATCATTTAATGCAGCTGTAGGCTCATCAAGAATTAATAGTTTAACATCTTTTGCTAAAGCTTTTGCCACTTCTACTAGTTGCTGCTTACCAACACCAATATTTTTAATTTTTGTATGAACATTTTCTTCTAATTTAACTCTTGCTAACATTTTTAATACCTCTATATCTGTTTGTCTCCAATTTATCATTAGCCCATTTGCTCTTTCATTACCAAGAAATATATTCTCTGATATAGACAACTCGGGTATCAAGGCTAATTCTTGATGGATTATAACTATCCCTTTTTTTTCACTATCTTTTATATTATTAAACTTACATAATTCCTCATTAAAAATTATATCTCCACTATATGTTCCATAATTGTATATTCCACTAAGTACATTCATAAGAGTTGACTTTCCAGCGCCATTTTCTCCAATTAGTGCATGTATTTCTCCTTCTGTTACTTTAAGATTTACATTATCTAAAGCTTTAACACCTGGAAAAGTTTTTGTTATATTCTTCATTTCTAAAATGACTTTTTTCATCTACTCTCCTCCCCTCTATCTCCATTTTCCATGAATATATTGCTATAGCTGAAATATAAATTACATTCAGCTATAGCTAATAAATTTATTTCAGGATATGAATTTATTTTTTACTTTAAATCGGACTCTTGATAATATCCACTATCAATTAAAGTTGCTTTATAATTGTCTACAGTAACACTTACAGGGTCACAAAGGAATGATGGAACTACTTTTGCACCGTTATCATATGTTTTTGTATCATTTACTTCTGCTTCTTTTCCATCAACTAAAGCATTTACCATTTCAACAACTTTTTTAGCAAGCGTTCTTGTATCTTTAAATACAGACATAGATTGTTGCTTATTTATCATTGCTATTACATTTGGTTTATCACAGTCTTGTCCAGTCAATATTGGATAAGGCTTATCTGCTGAACCATAACCAGCATTTTGAAGAGACGCAACAACGCCTATAGCAACGCTATCATTTGATGATAAAATTGCATCTAACTTTTTACCACTAGCATAATTAGCAGTAATTATATTATCCATTCTTGCTTGTGCCTTTGCTGAGTCCCAGCTTTGAGTTGCTACTTCTGTAAATTCCTTTTGTCCACTTGGAACTACTAATTTACCGCTATCTATATAAGGTTTTAATATACTCATTGCTCCATTAAAGAAAAAAGTTGCATTGTTATCATCTGGAGCACCAGCAAATAATTCAATATTAAAAGGTCCATTTGAATTTTTTAAATCTAATTTTTCTTCTATATATTCGCCCTGAGTAACCCCTACTTTAAAATTATCAAAAGTAGCATAATAATCTACATTTTCAGATTGCATAATTAATCTGTCATATGCTATTACCTTTATATCATTATCAGCTGCTTTACTTAATACATCAGTTAATGCAGAACCATCAATAGATGCTATTACTAAAATATTGCATCCCTTTGTTATCATATTTTCTATTTGTTGAACTTGAGTATTTACATCGTTATTTGCATATTGTAAATCGACCTTGTACCCTTTTCCTTCAAGTTCTGATTTCATATTAGATCCATCTTGATTCCATCTTTGAAGAGATTGTGTAGGCATTGCAACACCTATTAAGGATTCTTTTTTATTACCTTCATTAGTATTATCACTACTTTGTGATTTTGATGTACAACCTATAGCAAAGGACATTAAAGCTGCAGTTAAGCCTAATGCAATGATTTTTTTAATCTTCATTTTTTTGACTCCCCCTATAATTTATTTTTAATTTATCACATAACCATCTTAGCCTTTGTATACGTTTAACTCAATGTAATTACTTGCCTTTTCACTTGATAAACTTGCTATAAATAATGCAAATTTTTACTATAAAAAAACAAAAAAATACTATAAGAATAATCCTATAGTATTTTTATTATTTAAATTTATATTCTGTTGGTGAATATCCTTCATATTTTTTAAATACTTTACTAAAATAATTAGGATCACTATATCCTACCTCATACCCTATTTCCTTAATACTCATTTCATTGTTATTTAATAATTCCTTTGCCTTTTTTATCCTCAATGAATTTATATAGTCAGATAAATTACATCCTATAAACTCCTTAAAGTTTCTACTAAAATAGCAAGAACTCAAATTGAAATTTTTAGCAATGCTTTCAAGACTTAACTCTTCTTTTATATTGCTTATAATATATTCCTCAACCTTTCTAAAAAGCTTAACTTTATCATTATCATTACTTTTATCTTTATCATAGTTAATAATATTATTAATATGGATTATATCATTTCCAATATTAGAATTAACAGCTCTATTAGCTTCTTCATAAGATTTACTCATATAATTAATTCCGCTATAACAATTTCCAATTCCTATTTTTATTGAAACATTAAAATGTCTATCTACTTCTCTTTTTATATCATTAGCTATTTTTATATTTGCTATTGTTTCTTCATATGCATTAAAATATCTTTCAGTTTGAATAAAATAAACTAAATCTTCCGTAAACCTGTATGTTCCTATTACTTTATACTTTAGCTTTAAAAATTCGATTACATATTCCCATATTTTTCTCTTTAAGATATTATTATAGTTACTTGCTAATATTTTTATAATAATCGAAAAAGCACTATCTAAATTCAAATTCAGGTAACTTATATACATATTACAATCAATCCCATCTAGTGTATTATTTATAATATTGTAACTTAATTCATTTTCAAGTACTCCAATCAAATTATTAATTTTTTCTTCGTTCTCTATATCATTTTTTCTTTTAGCTTTTTCTTTTTCTACAGTTTCTATTGCATCATTAATTTTTTTTATTAACTCCATTCTGATAAAAGGCTTCAATAAATATTCCTTTACATTTAATTTAACAGCTTCCACTGCAAAATCAAAGTAATCATATGCTGTTAACATAATAAAATAAGTATTAACTGCTGTCTTTTTTATTTCTTCAATTGCTTTAATACCATTTATCCCTGGCATTTTAATATCCATTATTACTATTTCTGGTCTAATTTGTTCTGCAATTTCAATTGCCTCTCTTCCATTTTTTGCTTGTGCTATAGTGAGTTTCTCTTTAAAATTTTCTTCTATAAGATTTACTATAGAGTCTCTTTCATACTTTTCGTCATCAGCTATAAGAATTTTTAACATGATTATTTCAACCCCTCAATTGGAATATTCAAAAATACTTTTGTGCCTTCTCCTTCTTTGCTGCTTATATAAAACATATCATTTCTACCGTATAATATTTCTAATCTACTAACTACACTTTTGATACCTAGCCCTGTTGTATGACCTGTATGTTGTCTTTCCCTATCTCCAAAACGTATTTCATTTAATGATTCTTTATCTATTCCACATCCATTATCCTCAATAATAACCTTATATTGCTCTGGTTCATTATATATTTTAATACTAATATATCCCCCCTCTTCCTTAGGTTCTATTCCATGAATAAATGCATTTTCTACAAAAGGCTGTAAAGTCATCCCTGGGACTAATATATCTCCTATGTAACAATTTATATCTAAATTGAAAACTAATCTATCATCATACCTTACTTTCTGAATAAATATATACTGCTTGACCACGTTTATTTCATCTTCTAAAGTTGCATTTCTCTCCATCATACTTAAACTATATCTAAGTATCCCCGATACAGCTGTTATTAGCTCCTCTGTTTTATATGCACCTTCACTTATAGCTATTTGATTTATACAATTTAAAGTATTAAATAGAAAATGTGGATTTATTTGTGATTGTAATACCTTCAATTGTGATAATTTTAATGCATTTTCATATTTTAATATTTTTACTTCATCATCCCTTAGCTTCGCTTCTAGCTTAGCATTTTCTTTAAGTGACTTTATATACCCTTTTAAATCTATTATCATTTTATCAAAAGCTTTATATAAAATATCAATTTCATATATCTCTGTATCTTCAGCTTTAATTCTATTAAAATTACCATTTGATACGTTCTTAGCTGAATCAACTAATATCTGAAGTTTATTTAATATGTCTTTTATAAAAAGTATTGTGTAAACTGCGCTTATAAATATGGTTATTGTTATAAACAAACTTAAAAGCCTATATAATTCTGTTTCTTTTTTCTTACTGTCATTATATATAATATTATTTGTTTTTATATAACTTTCATTTAGTTTTGCAATAAATGAATTACAATAAGATAATGTATCTCTAGTCGACATATAGTTATTATAATATGCGTCAATAGCTCCTTGATTATCAAATAACTCTATAGTTTTATCTCCTTCTGTTTTGTAACTCTTAATTGTATTAAGCAAATCTCTTAATATATATCTACTTTCTATATCAGAGCTAGCTTTCAATGATTCAATTTTACTTATAGCCTTAGATATATTATTTTCATATATCTTTTTAGATTCCTTATCACTTGTTTGAAAGTGCTCATTAAAATAATTAAATGATTCATTTAAAAGATTTTTTATATCATTAGCTGTATTTAGTTTATACAACATAATGCTATAATTCTTATTTATTTTCTTACTAATAATTAATGATATTACATTACTAGTTACCAAAGGTATGATTATAATTATTACAAATACTATTATTTTACTCCTTAGACTTTTCATTTTATTGATTTCTCCCTGATTAATCATAATCATTTATATTTCTATCATTAATTACTTCAACATCAATTAATTGAAGTTCTTTAACTTTATTACCTTCTAATATATTCACTATAGTATTAACAGCTTCTTCTCCCATAATATAAGGATTCTGTGCAACTGTAGCACTTATTGTTCCATCTCTTATTAATTCTAATGTTTCAGGCAATGCATCAAAGCATATTATTTTAACAATTCCCACCAATCCCATACTCTTAACAACTTTAGCCGCACCTATTCCATCCTGTGCCGAAGTACAAAATATAGCTTTAATGTCTTGATTATCAGTTAATATTTTTTTGGCTGCTAATTCTGCTTGTAATAAATATGAATCTGAAGACTCAATATTTGTGATATCTAAGTTAGAATTTTCTTTAATATATTCTGTAAATCCTGTAACTCTTTCAACTTGATTTTTAACTTCCATACCACCTAATATTATTCCAATATTCCCCTCTGTTCCTACTTGTCTAATCATCTCTTTTGCTCCAACTTTGCCTGCATTAACATTATCTGTTCCAACATAGGATAAACGTTTACTTTTTTCAGCATCAGAATCTATAGTAACAATAGGTATATTATTATCTATTATTTTATTAATAATTGAATTATAACTATTTCCATCTTGAACATATGTTATTATTCCGCTAACATTAGATGCATATGCCATATTAATAAGCCTTATCCCCTCTTCTATACTAGCATAATCAGGTCCTTGAAATTCAACTATAATATTTTTATCTTCTGCAGCTTTTTCTGCACCATTTTTTATATCCTGCCAATATGGGTTTGAATATACATGTGAAATTAATACTATTTTATTCTTTAGTTCCTCATCATAATTCTCTTGTTCTTTTAATATATCCTTCACGCCGAAAACTAAAGCAAAAAAAATACCTATAAAAATAAAGCATCTAGCCAATCTAAGAAATTTCCTCATATAAACTTCCACCTAAATATAATAATTTATACATTTTATATAAATATTATAACATAACCAACTTATTTAATAGTACTCCTTGTAATCAAAAAATATATCCCCCATCAAGAACAAAAAAGAGCCTGTCTAGACTCTTTTTTACTCTAATTCACCATTTTGTAAGTATTGCTTATATTTCTTTTCCCACTCTCTTGCAACTTTTTTATCAATTAATCTAATATCCTCTAAAAAACTTTCCAACACTCCAATTTTATCAAGTCCCTTCATTAGATGCCTTGGATAATGTACCTTTCTTTTATAACATTGCTTTGGATCTATAACCATAACCTTATTATCACTTGTTATGTAAATATCTCTACATCTAGCATCTAATTTAGTGAATTTAAGTCTTTTAAATTCTTCTATTAAATAATATAGATTTTCTGAAATTTCATAATTAAAACCTTTCTTCTTGATGTAATGGTCTAACCTATGTCCTTCAACCTTATCTCTTACTATATAAAACTTACCTACATTATATACCCTTGGAAAATATTTAGACCTACTTACTTTTTTAAGTATCTCCCCTTCTTCCTTACAACATTTTGCTTCTTGAAATATCTTTACTGCTTTATTACCGGGTAACTCATAAACAATACCATTATGACCTTCACCAAGAAAAACGGCTTCCTTAAAAAGCTCTTCAGTTTCAGCATCAAAATCTGCTGAATAAGAATAAGTCCTAGCCATATAACTCTCCCATAAAAATATTATTATTATATATTATTACTTATACGTAGATATTATCACAAGTTTCTGCTTTTATTTATAAAGAAAAAGTTTCTTTCACTATTTTACTTCTCCACATTAATTAAATAACAAATATAAATTGGCAAGGATAAATGGAACATATCAATTTATCTTTGCCGTTATATTCATATTTAATTAAATATTACTGTTTCTGGTTTTACAGTATCTCCGTATATTGGTGCTAGAGTTGTATCATAAGCTTCCTTAAAAAATCCTTCTTTAGTAAGCTCATCTATTTCTTTATTAAGCCATTCTAATAACTCTGTGTCTCCTTTTTTAACAGCTGGTGCTATTGCATCCTCTTCGCCTAAACTTGAAATATAAGTATCATAACCTTCATTTTCTCTTGCCCAAGCAAATAATAAAGTATTGTCGTGTGCTAATGCAGCACCTCTTCCATCCTTTAATGCAGCAAATGTTTCAGTATTTTGTTCAAATTTAACTAGTTCAATATCAGGATAGTTTTTTGTAAAATAGCTTTCAGCTGTAGTTCCCTTATTAACTAATAGTTTCTTTCCCTTTAGGTCATCTACTGATTTTATTGGTGCCCCATCTGGTGAAACTACTCCTAATGAAACTTTCATATATGGAGTTGCAAAATCTACTTTTTCTTTTCTTTCTGCTGTAACTGTAAAGTTAGCTAAGATTATATCAACTTTATTTGATTGTAAGTATTCTACTCTGTTTGCTGCTTCAACTAATACAAATTCAACTTTACTTTCATCTCCTAATAAATCCTTAGCCAATCTTTTTGCTAAATAAACATCATAACCTTGGTTTGCTCCTTTTTCATCCACAAAGCCAAATGGTGGCTTATCACTAAATACTCCAATTCTTATTTTTCCTGCCTTTTTAATTGCATCTATTGATGACTTACTCTCTTCTGATTTACTTCCACATCCAACTAATGCCCCCAATGCTATTACTAATGTTAAAATTAATGATAAAAATTTTTTCATTTTTACCTGCCCCTTTCTTATTTTAAATTATTTATATAAATCAAATGATGATAAAAAGCTTTTTGCTCTTTCTGTTTTTGGATTTTCAAAAAATTCTTTTGGAGAAGATTCTTCTACTATTTTTCCTTCCTCCATAAACACAATTTTATCTGCCACATGTTTTGCAAATTCTAATTCATGAGTAACTACAACCATAGTCATTCCATTTTGTGCAAGTTCTAATAATACCATTAAAACTTCTCTAACCATTTCTGGATCTAATGCTGCTGTAACTTCATCAAAAAGCATTATCTCCGGATTCATGCACAAAGCTCTAACTATTGCAATTCTCTGTTTTTGACCTCCTGAAAGTTCTCTTGGATATGCATATTTTCTATTAAATAATCCTACTCTCTTTAAAAGTTCATCAGCTTCTTTTTCAACCTCTTCTTTACTTCTATTTTGAGCCTTAGTTGGCCCAAGCAAAATATTATTTATAACATTCATATGAGGAAATAATTCATAGCTTTGAAACACCATTCCTATTGTTCCTCTTACCTTCTCAAATTCTACCTCTTTACCTAAAATCCCATAATTGTTTAAGATGATTTCTCCTTCAGATATATCTTCTAAGCCATTTAAGCATCTTAAAAATGTACTTTTCCCACAACCTGAAGGTCCCAAAATTACTACTACTTCGCCTTTTTTAACTTCTAAGTCTATCCCTTTTAATGCTTCTATTTCTCCATATTTTTTCTTTATATTTTTTACATTAAGCAATATTTCTTCACTCATAAAGTCCCCCTAGTTTAGTTTTTTCTCTAATGCCTTTGCTCCCAATGATATTGGGAAACAAATTAAAAAGTATATTGTAAGCAATAGTCCATAAATCCAAAAAGATGCTAGTGGCTCTGTTAAGACTGTTCTTTCTATAATTTGCTGTCCAACTTTTACTAAATCAACTGCACCTATTAAAGTCATTAATGTTGTAGTTTTAATCATTCTAGTGCTTAAATTAATAATACCTGGCAGAACTCTTCTAATACTAATTGGAATAATAATGTACTTATAAGTTTGTATCTTATTCAAAGATAATGCCTTTGATGATTCATAATATATTTTAGGAATAGAAGTAATTGCCCCTCTTACTAGATCTCCAATTTCTGCTGTTCCCCATAAAGTAAAAACAATATATCCAACTATTGCAGATTCTAAATGAACATTTAAAAATGTAGGTACTCCAAAGTAAAAAATAAATAACCACACCATTAATGGAATTATTCTTATACTCTCTAAATATATAGTTGATATTACCTTTACAAACTTTCTTTTACTTGTCATAATTATTCCAAATATAACTCCTAATATAGTTGATAAAACAACAGATACAATAGCTACATTTAATGTTACCAATAACCCCTCCATGAGTCTTTTCATGTTATCTATATTAAAAATTATATTACCTGCCAAATTCTCCATATCTTAACCTCCTCTCTAATATCCTGCTGATTATTGAAATAGGAAGTAATATTATAAGATAAAATATCACAACTAATATTAATGCTTCATTTGTTTTATAGTACATTCCTATAACATCCTTAGTAACAAACATAAGCTCTGCAACAGCTATTGACCCTATAATAGATGTTTCTTTTACTAAGAAGATACAATTAGCTACTATGGATGGAATTGATATAGAAAAGCTCATTGGCATCACTATATATGTTAAAATCTGTGTTTTCCTTAAGCCTAAAGCTTGTCCACTTTCTATTTGTGCTTTGGCAACTGCATCTATTCCACCTCTAAAGGATTCTGCCATATAAGCTCCACCTAAAAATGATAAACCTATTACTCCACAAGTAAATCCACTTAAGGTTACTCCTATCTTAGTTAATCCATAATAAAGAAAAAATACTTGTATTAATAATGGTGTATTTCTTGAAAACTCTATATATCCTTTTGATATTATATTTAGCAATTTTATATTAAAATATCTAGCCACTTCTATTATTAATCCAATTAGAATGGACAATATAATCGATATAATTGCTAATTTTATAGTAACGATTGTTGCCTGAAAAAAATGTGGTAAACTACTGATAATAAAATTGAAATCTAACTCCATAAAATCCCCCTAAATCTTATAACTCAATATGCACTTTCTAAACGATAAAGCAACTTAAACATATTAAAACCTTAACCCTATCAAAATTTATATTAAATTTAAATATAATATTCCTAATGTAATTTATATAAATAAAAAACTTCCTCCCTTACAACTTTATAAGAGACGAAGTCATACTCCGCGGTTCCACTCTAATTGAACATAGTTCCACCTTAAAAATTCGCTATAAACGGCGATCCGTTAAAATACTACTTATATTTCACATTTTAAACTCCGAAGTGCAATTCATATATTACTTTGCTAAAGGATCTCAGCAATTCCTTCTCTCTGTAAGCATTATTAATATACTACTTTCTTCATCTTAGCTTTTCCTACTATTCCGATATGTTTAATTAAATTATACCCTCTTGGTTTTATTTGTCAATACGTATTATTTATTTCTACCATTTTATTTTTAACATTTTACCCCATTATTTTTTGTTTCTATATTTTTATTACTAATATTTTATTTCAATGTATGTTTATATAATTAAATTGTTCACGTGTATAGAAAAAAATTATAAAAAGCCATTTAAAGAAAAACTTTTTATAACTTAAACCCAAAATAAAAGAGCTGCCAAAAGGCAACTCTTTATTTTAAATTAATTGTTTTTATGGGATTAAAAATAAATCGATTAATCTTTTATCTTTTATTTCCTATAAATACTACTCCTAGAGTTCCTGGTCCACCATGAGTCCCTATTACTGCACCTATAGAATTAATGATAATATCTTTAACCTTAACTTCATCAAGTATCATTCTTTTTACATCTTCAGCATCTTCTAAACAATCTGCATGACATATAAATACTACTTGATCCTCCGGGTTTATTGCTTTTTCTTTTAATTGCTGAACTAAAGATTTTAAAGCTTTCTTTCTTCCCTTTATTTTATCTCCTGGTATAACTTTTCCATCATCATCTATTTTTAAAGTTGGTTTTATTCCAAGTAATCCTCCTACTGCTGCTACTGTACCCGAAATACGTCCACCTCTTTTTAAGTGATTTAAATCATCTACAGTAATTGCATGAATAACTTTCTTTTTAATAGATTCTATATACTCTACAATTTTATTAATATCTATATTATTTTTTATCATTTCATTTGCTTTATAAACTAAAGAACCTTCTCCAAGAGATACACTTAATGAATCAATAACTTTTATATTCGCCTCTGGATATTCTTCTAAAATCATTTCTTTAGCAGTATACGCACTATTATAAGTTCCACTTAGTGCCGAAGATAATCCTATATAAATTATCGACTCTCCTTGCTCTACATACTTCTTAAATACTTCTAAAAAAGTTCCAACATTTACTTGAGTCGTAGATGGCATTGCACCTTCTTTTATCATTTTATAAAAATCTTGGTGCTTTAAAGTTTGTCCTAGATCATCAGGTATAAATTCTCCATTTATATTAACCATAAGTGGTACTACTTCTATATTGTTTTGTTTAATATAATCTAAAGGCAAATCACATGCTGAATCAGTTATAAGTCTAACTTTCATAATATTCAACTCCTACAATTACTTTCGTTTTAGTAATTGATATTATACATTCAAATTTTTTCATTGTCAAATCCTTTGAATATCAAAATATTCTATAGATATATATTACCTTTATTGTCAACCCAAAAGTAAGTCAGTAAAGGATGATATACATCTCTAATATACTAAACAATATAATTCGTTAGCCCTTAAATTTGCAAATTTCTTATGTATTTTAAATTAAATAAACTATGCATACATAATAACAATAATTAATAAAAATTTTTTAATTACTAAACAGTTCCTTACTTAGATTAGTGCTAAAATTCGTCCCATGTTGTCTTAACTTATTACTAAACATTATAATTTTCTTTTCTGGTTCAGTATAAGGAATTCTAAAAGGATGATTATAATGCATATAATTTACTATATTTGTTCCAGCTAAAGATTCTTGAGTAATATCTATTTTATAGAAAATATACCCTCTTTGTTTTTGAGATTTATAAGGATAATTTATAGCACCTGTAATTTTTTCTTCTTGCCTTTCATCTCCAAATATATCCCTACTTGTAACCATTCCACCATTTAACCTAGGTATTTCAGCTGAATAATTAACCCCATCTTTTTCATATAATAATCTTCCATTTATAACTTTTAAAGGTCTTGTGTTACTTATATCAAAACCATCTTGCCAATAAGGTCCTTCTTCCCCCCAGTTAAAATATTCAATTGCATACATTTCATTACCATAAAGTTCAAAAAATATAGTTGTTACTTGAACATCAATTCCAAAATCATTTAAAATAGAATTAAATTTTAAATCTTCACTAAAAGTTTCAATATTTATTAAATTTTTAAGTTTACTAATATCCTCGTCTTCTATATCCTTAACAATTTCTATTGGGACTCCTTTATCAATCAGCGTATTTCTAAATCCAAATTCCTTAACAGAAATAACCTCACTTGAATCTAGCAACAAACTCCAACTACAAAAGTAGAAAATAGCATATATGTATAAGTAAGCTTTTTCTTATTAAGTATTTCAATCTTCCTCGAATCTATGTAAATAATAGCTTCAATGTCGTAACTTAATTTATATAAGGATTTAAATATATAAAAGTAATAAATAATTATTGGAATAGATATAACCCAAATTTGTCCTAATTCTGTTAATGCACAAATAATAATTACAATTCTCCAAATAATTATCCTTAAAATAATATCTTTTTTTAAGATAACTCCTGATTCCTGAAAAATTTTCTTTAAACCTAATCTAAAAATAACAAGAAAACTTAATTGAAAAACTGTAGATACAAATGCTAATATACCAATACCTTTAACGTTAACATTTAATGGTGTATTTAAATATATCAAATTTAACACTCGAAATATCATATTTATTATGGAAAAGATCCAAGCTAAGTTAAGAGATTTATTTTCCTTTCGCAAGTTGTGAAATCCAATATATAAAAGTACTGCTCCTATACACGGTAAAATATATTGTAAATAAAAAAAATCAAAAGTAATTAAAGTAAACATGAAGCCAATTGTAATATTTTTCATAGATTCATACCAGAAGCTTTTTAAATTTGATTCTTCTAAAACTATTGATTCACCCTTAAAATATTGCTCTATAAATTTCGTTTTTCCCATCTCCTTTATTTCTAAATTTCATGATTAATATAATTCCAAATAGTATTCTTTTAGAATCTATCACTCAAAATTAATTATATCATATTTATACCAAATATTGTTTTATTATCCAGATAACTTACTTATTTATATTTAATTATGTATAAATTTAAATTGTTTTTGCTAATAGAAATTTAGAATGCAGGGATACTTTCATATAATAATTAATAATGGAAAATATCATAGAGCTTTTAAAAGATATGGTTACAAAAATTAACGTAACTGATTCAATAATTGATTCCACCTTAAGACTACCTACTGAAGAAATACCTTTTTATTGCTTTGATAACACTCTATAAATTTGACTTCTTAAATTTTAACAAAAGTAAAAGGACACTCCTTTATAGTGAGTGTCCTTTTACTTTTTATTCTTATTACTTATTTACTATTAAACATTCTCCAGTCATTTCTTCTGGTTTTGAAAGACCCATTTCATTTAACATAGTAGGAGCTATATCTGCTAGCTTACCTTCTTTTAATGTTCTTCCTTCAGTTCTGTTTGAAACCCAAATGAATGGAACTGGATCTGTAGTATGTGCTGTAAATGGATTTCCTGTTGAGAAATCTATCATAGTTTCTGCATTACCGTGGTCAGCAGTTATAAATAAAGTTCCGTCTTTTTCTAGAATCTTATTTGCAACCTTTCCTAAGCATTCATCTACAACTTCAATAGCTTTTACAGCTGCTTCCATTACTCCTGTATGTCCAACCATATCTGGGTTAGCATAGTTTAGAATAATCATATCATACTTATCTTCATTAATTCTATTAATTAATTCTTCTGTTACTTCATAAGCACTCATTTCTGGTTTTAAGTCATAAGTAGCAACCTTAGGTGATGCTATAAGAGCTCTATCTTCACCTGGATTTTCCTTTTCAACTCCACCATTAAAGAAAAATGTAACGTGAGCATATTTTTCTGTTTCTGCAATTCTTAATTGATTTAAGCCATGATTTGAAACATATTCTCCTAAAGTATTGTTGATGCTTTCTGGTCTATATGCAACATTAACTCCTTCTAAAGTTTTATCATATTGAGTCATTGTTACAAATGTTAAGTTTAAAGTTTCTCTCTTAAATCCTGCAAACTCTTTATCATTTATTGCTCTAGTTATTTCTCTAGCTCTATCTGGTCTAAAGTTAAAGAATATTACTGAATCTCCATTTTTAATCATTCCATTTGAATCTACAACAGCAGGTAATACAAACTCATCTGTTTTATTATCGTGGTATGATTTTTCTATTGCTTCTACTGCTGAAGCTGCAATTTCACCTTTTCCAAGTACCATTGCATTGTAAGCAAGTTCAACTCTTTCCCATCTATTATCTCTATCCATTGCATAGTATCTTCCTGCAACAGTAGCTATCTTACCTACACCAATTTCCTTCATGTAGTTTTCTAGTTCTATTATAAAATCTTTTCCTGATGATGGTGGAACGTCTCTTCCATCCATGAAGCAGTGAACATATACATTTTGTAATCCAGCTTCTTTAGCTAGCTTTAATAATCCTTTTAAGTGATCTATATGTGAGTGAACTCCACCATCTGATA
Organism: Clostridium mucosae; assembly: GCF_024622765.1. Lineage (NCBI taxonomy): Bacteria > Bacillati > Bacillota > Clostridia > Eubacteriales > Clostridiaceae > Clostridium > Clostridium mucosae. Next base: position 28,281 of record NZ_JANKAF010000016.1, read on the forward strand.
ATAATCCCATTAAGTGAAGTGCTGCATTATTTTCTTTAGCATTGTTAACAGCAAGAGTTAATGCATCATTTTTGAAGAATCCACCTTCACTAATTTCTTTAGTTATTCTAGTTAATTCTTGGTATATAATTCTTCCTGCACCTATATTTAAATGACCAACTTCTGAGTTACCCATTTGTCCATCTGGTAATCCAACATATAATCCACTAGCTTGTAATTGAGTGTGTGGATATCTTTCCATTAATCCACTAAAGTTTGGTTTATTAGCTGCTTCAACAGCATTTCCATCTGACTTTGGAGCTATTCCAAAGCCATCTAATATCATTAACATTACAGGTTTCTTCGCCATAATTCCCTCCAAATTTTTATCAAAATCTATATTTGACAATATTCTAATATTATCTTTCTTAATTTATATCTATATTATACTATAATTAGTGACTTTAAACAATAAAAGCACCGACTAGGTAAACCTTTGCAGAAAATTATTTTAATCCGTAAAAAGCATGTTTTAGTAAATTTTCTAAAAATTTTAAATATAAGCTTCCATTACTAGTATTCACTATGTATTTATTATTTTTATACCAGCCTATATAATGTTTTTATTAATTTTATAATAAAAATACGTAAGTAGAAAAACTACTTACGTATTTAACATTATTAGTAATTAACTATTTGTGAGAAGTCAGCAGCTACTAAGCTAGCTCCACCAACTAAAGCACCATCTATGTCAGACATAGCCATTTGATCTTTAATTGTGTTTGGCTTAACTGATCCACCGTATTGGATTCTTACTTTGTCAGCAACTTCTTTACCAAACATTTCAGCAACAACGCTTCTGATAGCCATTATTGTTTCATTAGCTTGCTCATTAGTAGCAGTTTTACCTGTTCCTATTGCCCATATTGGTTCGTAAGCAATAACTACTTTTTCTGCTAATTCATTTGATAAACCTTCTAAATCAGCTTTAATTTGAGCTCCAACAACTTCATTAGTTGTTCCATTTTCTCTTTGCTCTAAAGATTCTCCACAGCAAAGTATTGGAGTTAAGTTATGAGCAAATGCAGCTTTAACTTTCTTGTTTAAAGCTTCATCAGTTTCATTGAAGTATTCTCTTCTTTCACTATGTCCTAAAACAACATAGCTAACTCCCATAGCTTCTAACATTCCTGGAGCAACTTCACCTGTGAAAGCTCCTTTTTCTTCAAAGTGCATGTTTTGAGCAGCAACCTTAATGTTTGATCCTTCTACTGCTTTTAAAACAGCATCTAAGCAAACAAAAGTAGGACAAACTACTACGTCACAAGTAGCATCTTTTACTAATGGTTTTAATTCTTCTATAACTTTTACAGCTTCTGCTGGAGTGTAGTGCATCTTCCAGTTTCCTGCTATTATCGCTTTTCTCATTTAAATCACCTCATATTATAATTAATAATTGCTAATGAATAATTGATAATTATAAAAATTATTCAACAAAGTTGAATAATAAAAATTTAAATCCATAACTCCACCTAAGTGGAGTTATTTCATTAATTATGCATTATCCATTATACATTGTTCATTTAACAAATATTTCTGTTTAATGAAGCTCCTCCTCAGATTCCTTCGGATGAGTAAGTTCGCTTTACTAAATCAAAGATTTAGAAGCTTATTTATTATTAAGTGCTTCTATTCCTGGTAATGCTTTTCCTTCTAAGAATTCTAATGAAGCTCCACCACCTGTTGAAATGTGAGTCATCTTGTCTCCGAATCCTAAGATATTAACAGCTGCAGCTGAGTCTCCTCCACCGATAACTGTTGTAGCATCTGCATCAGCCATAGCTTTAGCAACTGCAATTGTTCCTTTGTTGAAGTTTTCAAATTCGAATACTCCCATTGGTCCGTTCCATATAACTGTTTTAGCATCTTTAATTGCATCAGCATATAAAGTTTCTGTTTTTGGTCCGATATCTAATCCCATGTTTCCTGCTGGAATGTTTTGATCTTCTGTAACTACTGGTTCAACATCTTTGAATTCTGCAGCAACTCTGTGGTCAACTGGTAATAAGAATTTAACTCCTTTTGAAGCTGCCTTTTCGATCATTTCTTTAGCATATTCAACTCTATCAGCCTCTACTAATGATGATCCTACTTCATATCCTTGAGCTTTTAAGAATGTGTAAGCCATTCCACCACCGATGATTAATGTATCAACTTTTTCTAATAAGTTGTTGATAACAGCTATCTTATCTGAAACCTTAGCTCCACCTAATATAGCAACGAATGGTCTAACTGGATTGTTTACTGCTTCTCCTAAGAATTTTAATTCTTTTTGAATTAAGTATCCACATACAGCTGTATCTAAGAATTCAGTAACACCAACTGTTGAACAGTGAGCTCTGTGAGCTGTACCAAATGCATCATTTACAAATATGTCAGCTAATGAAGCTAATTCTTTTGAGAATTCTTCAACGTTCTTAGTTTCTTCTTTTCTGCATCTTGTATTTTCTAATAATACAACATCTCCATCTTTCATTTCTGCAACAGCAGCTCTAGCATTTGCTCCTACAACTTCTTCGTCTCTTGCAAAAACTACTTCTTTATCTAGCATTTCGCTTAATCTCTTAGCAACTGGAGCTAATGACTTTGATGCATCTTTTCCTAAGTGTGAGCAAAGTATAACTCTAGCTCCATTATTAACTAAATATTTGATTGTTGGTAGTGCACCATTTAATCTATTTTCATCAGTTATAACGCCATCTTTTAGTGGCACATTGAAGTCACATCTTACTAAAACCTTTTTACCTTTAACGTCTATATCTTCGATAGTTTTCTTATTAAAGCTCATTGATTTCACCTCTTAAATTTATTTTGATTAATCTACACAAAACTTATAAATATAAATTTAAATATAAACTTAAATATAAACTTATAATTCTTGCTTAATTTAAAATTGGCCTGGCCTCATAGATTTTCTATAAAACCAGACCAATAATTATATTTCTTTAATTATACATTTAACTATTTAATTATCTAGTTACGAAGTATTTTAAAGTTCTGATTAATTGGTTAGTGTATGACATTTCATTGTCGTACCAAGCAGCAACTTTAACTAATTGCTCATCTCCAACTGTCATAACCTTAGTTTGAGTTGCATCGAATAATGAACCGTAAGTGATTCCGATTACGTCTGATGAAACTATTTCATCTTCAGTGTAACCAAATGATTCGTTAGCAGCAGCAGCCATAGCAGCGTTGATTTCTTCTACAGTTACTTTCTTGTCTAAAGTTACAACTAATTCAGTTAATGAACCTGTAGTAACTGGAACTCTTTGAGCACCACCATCTAATTTTCCTTTTAATTCTGGAATAACTAAACCAATTGCTTTAGCAGCTCCAGTTGAGTTTGGAACGATGTTAGCAGCAGCAGCTCTACCTCTTCTTAAATCGCCTTTTCCGTGAGGACCATCTAATGTGTTTTGGTCGTTAGTGTAAGCGTGGATTGTAGTCATGAATCCTTTTTGAACGCCAAACTTGTCGTTTAATACTTTAGCCATTGGAGCTAAGCAGTTTGTAGTACATGAAGCACCTGAAATAACTGTTTCAGTACCATCTAATATATCATTATTTACGTTGTAAACAACAGTCTTTATGTCTCCAGTTGCAGGAGCTGAAATAACAACCTTCTTAGCACCAGCTTCTAAGTGTAAACCAGCTTTTTCTTGAGAAGTGAAGAATCCAGTACATTCTAAAACTACGTCAACGTTTAATTCTTTCCATGGTAAGTCAGCAGGATTTCTTTCAGCTGTAACTTTTATTTCTTTTCCGTTAACAACGAAAGCTCCTTCTTTAACTTCGATTTCTCCGTTGAATCTTCCTTGTGAAGAGTCATATTTAAATAAGTGAGCTAAAGTCTTAGCATCAGTTAAATCGTTGATTGCTACCACGTTAAATTCTGGGTTTGCGATCATTAATCTTAATGCTAATCTTCCTATTCTTCCAAAACCATTAATTGCTACATTTACCATTTGCAATTACCTCCTAAAAATAGTTATATTTAAAATTTTAAAAATTTTAAGCTTGTTTAGTGTGTTCCTTAATAAATTCTACAATTTTTCTACCAGCTGCTTCGTCTGTTATTAATACTGCATTTTGATTTTTCATCATTGTTGCAATAATAGCATCAACTTTATTTTCCCCAGCAGCAACTGCAATATGTGTGTTAATTTTTCTTGCTTCATTAATATTTATTCCAATTGAAGTATTTTCTGAAACTACTTTGGAATCTTTGTTAAAGTAACAACCAAACGCTTCACCCACAGCTCCTAGAGATTTTAGTTTATTAAACTCTTCTTCTGAAACATCTCTTTTTTCTGCCATAACTAAAGCATCACCAATACCATAAATTAATATATCAGCTTTATGGATATTATCTATAACTTCTTTTATTTCCTTTTCCTTTAGTAAAGTATCCAAAAGTTCTAAACTAAGGTTTTCAGGAATATGAAGCAATTTATAAGCACCATTTAACTTTTTTGCTAAGGATGCAGCTAATGTACTAGCCTGTATTTCAACTTTTCTTCCCATACCGCCTCTTGCTGGAACTACGAGAATATTTGAAACATTATTTATCTTAGGTAATGCCTCCACAAACTCTTTTATAGTATTTCCCCCAGTTATAGCTATTATATTATCATCTTTAATAATTGATTTTAGATAATTAGCTGTAGCTTTACCAAGTTCTTTTAAAATTATTTCGTTTGTTTCTACATCACCTGGAACAATTATTACATCTCTTAACCCAAGGAAGGACTTTATGTTTTCCTCGATATCTGATAAACCTTTTATTTCATGTATAAAATCTTTAAGCTTATCCACTATTTCTTGTCCCTCTTCAGTAACTGTCATTCCTGGAGTATTAATCTCTATCAAATTTTGTGATTTTAAAAAACTTATTTCAGTTCTTACGATTCTTTCTCCAAGATCTAACTGATTGGCTAAAACACGTCTTCCGATAGGCTGATTGTAATATATAGTCCTAAGAATACTATATCTTTTCTCTAGGACTTCTACAAGTTCAGGAACTATTTTTTTCTGTAAAGACAATATTTCCTGCACTTCCAACCCTCCTTTGGTCTAAAAAGGTCCCGCATATAATTTATATGTCCCATATTTATTATTATAAAACACTTCTATGAATTTTAAAAGTACTTTCTTCAAACTTTTCTAAAAGTTTTACAAGTTTTTAGCATTACAGCTTCATATATCCTATAAAAGCCAGCATATGTAAGTTTGCCTTTTCCATCACTACTTTACCTAAAAAGTCAGTTCGAACTACACATATGACATTAAAAACTTAATTGATAAGTTAAGAAAAGAACTTATAATAGAAATGCCAACTTTCATTTCTACTATATTTAATATAAATAGCTATCATCTCTATTATAAATTCCCCTTTTTAATTCTTTTTTATTCTATTTTTATAATACTCTTTTCATTCTATTCTTTTTCTTTTGCTTGATGATTTTATCCCCATTTCTTCCCTATATTTTGCTACTGTTCTTCTAGATATATTTAAATTTTTCTTATTTAATTCTTCACATATTATTTGATCTGACAAAGGTTTTTTCTTATCCTCATCACCTATCATTTCTTTTATTTGTTTTTTTATATTAACAACAGCAACATCTTCACCATTACCTTTAGATTGACTTAAACCTGTTGTAAATAAATCTTTTATTTTTACAGTTCCAAGGCTTGTTAATATATATTTGTCTTTTATAGCTCTACTTACTGTTGATTCATGAATTCCAAGGTCTTCAGCCATTTCTTTCATCGTCATTGGCTTTAAATATTTTTGTCCCTTATCAAAATACTCTTTTTGCTTCTCCACAGTTTTTTCTAATATTCTAAGTAAAGTACTCTTTCTTTGTTCTATACTTTTTATTAAAAACATAGCGCTATTTAATTTTTCTTTTACATAGTTTTCCGTATTTTTATCTTCCTTATTATTTAAGATATCTTTATATATATTACTTATTGATAATCTTGGTATAACGCCATCATTCATAATAACAAAATATTGTCCGTCTATATTTCTAATAGCCGCATCTGGTATTATAAACTTAACCTCATCTCCTGTATAAAATCCCCTAGAAGGCTTTGGCTCTAACCCCTTAATTATATCCCCTAAATCTTGAGCTTCTTTGGGAGTTATTTTCAAATTTTTAGCTATTGCATTAAATTTATTATCCGCTATTAAATCTAGATATTCATCTATTATTATCTCTAAGTTGTCATCTAATATTCCCATTTTTATTAGCTGTATCTTCAGACATTCCCTAAGATCCCTAGCCCCTATACCATCTGGCTCTAAATCTTGAAGTATATCTAATGACTCCTGTCCTAAATCAATTGATATATTTAATTCTTTACATATATCTTCTAGAGGCATGTCCAAATATCCTCTTGCATCAATATTCTCAATCATATATGATACTATTGCCTTTTTCAATTCATCCTCATCTATCTCAAGTAATTGCTCCTGCAAATACTCTGTTAATGACTCTTTTTGTGATATAAAATTAAAAGGCGATACATCTTCATCCTTATTATAGTCTCCATAACTTTGAGAGCCATAATTATCGAATTCTAGGTATTTTATCATTTCCTTATAATCTATTTTATCTTCGTAATCCTTTTCTTCTTGAACAAAATCAAAATCACCTTCTAGTATTGGATTTTCCACAAACTCATTTTCTATATATTCTCTTAAATCATAAGTTGACATTTGTAAAAGCTTTATAGATAACTGCATTTGTTGGGTCATTATTAATTTTTGCTCTTGTGTGAGATTTAAATTAAAGTCTAATTTCATAAAGTACACCTTCATTTCTAAAACTATAAACTATAACTTTTACTTAATATACTAGTATTAATGATAACACTCTTTAATACTAGTATATACTGTAAGTAAACGTTATATCAAGTGTTTATTGTACTCTAAATTCTAAGACTTCTTCTTTTATCTTTGGAATTTCAATCTTTTCTTTGATTACTTCACTTTTATAGTTATTGACTAAATTAATTGTTTCTTTATCTAATATTGACTCATTCATAATTATTTCAATTGTATTCTCTTTTAAGCCTTCATTTATTTTGTTTATTTCTCCGCTCTTAAACATGCCATCATTTGCTTCTGATATGCTTTTATAAAGAATATCATCAAATCTAATTACTAAAGATGCAAGTACATTATCCTTATAATCACTATAAACCTCTTGTGCATTCATACCGCTGTTAATTACATACTTTCCTTTTTCTTTAGCGGCTTTAAAAACTCCTTCAGAAGCTCTACCTGCGGCTGTTAAAATAACTTCACAACCCTTATCATAAAGTTCTATTGCCTGTTCATATGCCAAATCAACATTTGCACAATCTTCAACGTATTTTACATTTTCTTCTGATAATAATTTTGATAATGCTTTTGGATTAGTAACTTTAATCCCTGCCATATAACCTGATAATAATAACTTATTTGGTTCATTATCCTTAATAGCTATATATCCAACATCTTTATTACTGCTTCTCTTTCCTGCTATTGCCCCTACTAAAAATCCGCCCTCTTCATATTTAAAATCTACATTTTGGACATTACTTTCTCTTATCTTATTAGTAGTAACTATGAACCTTTTATTTCTATAGTTTGTTGCAGCTTCATTAACTACATTTTTAAACTCTTCACCAACTACAATTATTAAATCATTACTTTTAACTGCTTTTATAAATTGCTTTTGAAAACTGTCTTCATCATCTCTGTCTATTTCTATGATAGTTAATTTAATGCTATCTTCTATAATAGATTTATTTATTCCTTCTAACCCTAACTGATTAAGCCCCTTATCTTCTAAACATCCTTTATTAATAACATAAGCTACTTTCAGTCTATCTAAATCTATTACGTGACTATTAAGCACTCCACAACTTACAAGCATACTAATTAGACATATACTTAGAGTTAGTAAAAATAGTCTTTGTTTATTCACTGTAACCACCTTCCTTTTTACTTTAGGTTACCCAAATAAATATATAAAAATTCAGTTTGTCTTTTTTACAAAATAAAAAAGATAAAGAATTTACTCTTTATCTTTTTAGTCTTATTATAAAAGTTATTTATTCTAAAAGTTATTTATTCTAAAAAATTTATTTATTATTCCATATATTTAGTTTGTACTCTTATTTTATATCTTTTAAGTTATTCAAAACTATTTAAAACTTATTTGCTTATAAAAAATAGACCACTTACTCTTGTACCAGAATGTATTCCAACTGCACAACCTGGTTTTGTTTCAATATATTTTATATTGTTATCCTCTAAATATTTTTTAAGTTCACCCTTCATTTCTGGGCTTTCTATTTCGATTAATATAACTGGCTCATTTTTATCTGGATTGCTTGATTCATAATCTGATATTATCTTCTTTAATGCTTTTTTATTACCTCTTACCTTATCTTTTGCAGTCATCATTCCATCTTCGAACCCAATTATTACTCTAAGTCCTAATGCTGTTCCAATAACACCAGCAGTCTTTGATATTCTTCCACCTCTAACTAGGTTTTCTAAGGATTCAAAGCATAATGATGCATTCATTTTAGGTATCATTTTTATTATTTCTTCCTTTATAGCTTCTGCGCTATATCCTTTATCTCTAAGCTCACAAGCCTTCAAAACAAAGAAACCTTGAGCAGATGTTATAACTTGTGTATCCACTATAACTATATCATCAGATTCAATCATATCTTTTGCAATACATGCTGAATTATATGTTCCACTCATATTAGATGACATAAGGATTGTTAAAACTTTATAACCTTCATCTAAATACTTTCTAAAGATTTCTTCAAATCTAACCGGAGTAATTTGTGCTGTCGTTGGAAGTATTTGTTCACTTTGTATTTTTTCTTGCATTTGTTCTAAATTAATTTCTTCTCTATCAATATAACTTTTATCACCAAAATTAATTAAAACTGGTATAACTTCTATATTATTTTGTTTAATTAACTCTTCTGGAAGATCTAAGCAACTATCTGTTAATATTTTTATCTTTTCCACTTCTATTCCCCCTAAATTTATTTCATTTCAGGAAAACCAATTTGCCTTAAAGCTTCGTATGCAACAATTGCAACTGTATTTGAAAGATTTAAACTTCTTGTACTCGTTTTGATCATTGGCACTCTTATTCCTTCATGATTGTTATGTACTTCTTCTGGAACACCTGAAGATTCTCTTCCAAACATTATAAAATCCCCTTCTTTAAATGAAGCTTCATCATAATGTACCCCACCATGAGTTGTAGCTAAAAATATTCTTTCATTTCCATATTTGTTCATAAAATCTTCATAGCTTTCATGCATTTCAAGCTTTAATTCACTCCAATAATCTAATCCAGCACGCTTTACTTGTTTATCATCTATTTTAAAGCCCATAGGTTCAATTAAATGTAGTGTTGAATTTGTTAAAACACAAGTTCTTGCAATATTACCTGTATTTTGTGGTATTTCTGGTTGGTATAAAACTATATTTAAATTCAATTTTCTTACCTCCGATTAAAAAAGCAAGATGAAATCATCTTACTTTAGTAAAACTATATAAAAAATGATACTATATGAATCTTGATTAGTCAAAACATTTAGCATTTATTAACATAATATTATTTTATATTATAAAAATAATATTCCTATTAAGTATTTTTTGATTTCGAATCAAGTAAATATTCTATTGTCTTTTCTTTCAAAGTTGTTTTTTTATTTTATAAAAGTAATGTTATCTAATGATTAATATCTAATTGAAAATTTTTTAATACTTAAAAATCTAAAGTTTAAAGAATTTTTTTATAGCTTTTTCAACACCATTTTCAATATTAGTATCAGTAATATAATCTGCTAATTTTTTTACTGGTTCTATTGCATTACCCATTGCTATTCCAATTCCAGCATACTCAAGCATAGATAAATCATTTTCATTATCTCCAATACATATAATTTCTTCTCTTTTAAAACCGTAATAATTTGCTAAAGCTTTTACAGCATTACCTTTAGATGCACCTTTACTATTAATTTCAACGCTTCTTTTCCCTGAGCCGTAATATACTATACTATTTAAACTATTTAGATGGTTTTTAACTTTTTCAATCTTCTCTGGTTTTGTTGAAAAAGCTATACATTTAGTTATTTTCCCATGATTTTTTCTAAAAAACTTTTTCCACTTTTCTATATTATTGATAACATAATAATTTATTTTTAAATTATCATACCCTATTTGTTTTGTCATATATAATTTAGTTCCAAGCTCTGTAATCCTATTACTACAATATATACTATCTAAAGTATAAAAATGAAAATGCATCTTCATTTTATATAGCATTTCAACTAGCCTAATACACTCTTCTGTTTCAATTGGTTTTTCATATATAACTTTATTTGTATTTTTCTCCCTAACAATAGCTCCGTTAGCTGCAATAACAGGTGATTCAACTCCTAAAAGATGTGAATAATATGCTGCATTGTTATAAATTCTCCCTGTAGTTACTACTATTTCTACACCCTTTTCATGAATTTCTTTTATTACTTTTTTGCTTTCTTCGGATATTTTTTTCCCTTTACCTAGTAAAGTTCCATCCATATCAATACAAACCATTTTGTATTCCATAAAATACTCCTTTATTCACATTTTCATATTATTATAATATCATTATGCTAGATTTTCGACAATAAACTTATAGTCTTTCTAACATTTATTATTCTATTTAACTAAAAAAATTATAAAAAATAGAATGGTTAATATATCCATTCTATTTTATATCTATTATTGATTTGGTTTTTTCTCTTCAGTAGAAGTTTGTGGTTTCTCTTCTGTTTTATTAGTTGAATTTTGAGGAGTTTCTTTCTTTTTAGTTCCTCTTTTTATAACTGTATTTGTTGTTAAATAAACATCTGTAGCTATAAACTCTCTATCCACTTCAACACCATTTTCATATGTTATTTGATAAGAGCTTGCCTTATAACCTGGCATTCCATGTGATACAACTTTTTCAGTACCTTCTTCCATAGTTGGATCATCTTCATACTTAACTTCTGGATTGTATTTTTCATGAACTTCATTTACAAGCTCATAAGTTTTTCCACCCATAGCTTCTACATTACCATATATGTTAAATGATACTGTTCCTCCAGCTACATATCCTTGAATGTAAACTGGAAAATCATATGAATTCTTGAATTTATAGTCTATAACACCATTTGCAACTGTTGCATCTAATCCAGGTTCTGAATAAGAAACAGTTAAGGAATGATTCATTCTTTCTGTTGATCTTAAATTTGCTCTCATTGCTGCTCTATAAAGAGTTGTTGATACTTGACATATTCCTCCACCGTAGTCTGGAACAATTTCATTTCCAATATATGTATTAGCTTTTTCATATCCTTTATCTGGGGTTGTATCTCCAATTAATGCATTGTAGCTAAACTCTTCTCCTGGCATTACTATTGTTCCATTTACAATTTGAGCTGCAATTTTCATATTTTTAACCCTACCATCTCCAGTATCTTTATAACTACTACTATAACCGCTTATTTTTCCAGTTACTTTATTTAAATCTTCTGCTTTTACTTTTGCTTGTTCTTCTTTTAGCTCAAATGTTAATTCAACAGTATTAGTTGGATCTCCATTAATATTTTCAACTAGTTTATTATGAAGCTCTTCTTCGTCTATCTTCTTTCCAACAACTTCTGATGTAACCACTATGTTTCCTGAATTTATTTCTATAGTAGCATCTTTCGGAGCTACATTTACTTCAGTTTTAACCTTTTCTTCAAAAGCCTTTAAACTTTCTTCATCATATGTAATCTTAGCTTCTATGTTAATATCATCATCATTTTTAATTAGTGAATTTTTACTAAACATTCCACCATCTTTCCCATAATTAAAAGCTTCCTCTGCTATTGATTCTATGTCATATTTAGGCTTTATTTCACTATAAGCTAACTCTAACTTCTTATCACCAACCAAAATATCTAACTTCTTGTCCATAATAAGATTTGATAATTTTTCGTTTAAAGAGTTTGTAGCTTCTTCTTTACTTAATCCACCTAACTCAACACCATATACAGCAATCCCCGGATAAACCTTATTCTCCCATGCTGCTACTCTATTATTCACTGAAAAAATATAACTTATAATTCCTACTATAACTATTATTGCTATAGCTATTGCAGCTATTACTGTATTTTTATATTTGGGAGATATAGTCTTTTTTAAATTATTTTTTTGTTCCTCCAACTGCCCCACTCCTTTCTAAATAAGCATAACAAAAATTACGAAAATATTATTATTCCCTATAATTATAATACTACTATATCATTAATATTATGTTATATTCTACAGTTTATTTTAATATATTTATATGAATAAAATAATTAACTTTAATTAAGTACTTAATAAAAAAATTCATGATTTTTTGTCAATCAAATATAAAATAATTAAAGCTTATAATATTATAATTACCTTTAATATTATAAGCTCTATAATTAGTATTATTTTAATGTTTTAATGTAAATATTTTAGACAGTAACTCTACTTCTAATTCTAGATGTTTCTCCATCATAATCAAAAGCTTCTATAGTTATATTTACAGGAGAAGTTGTTTTAACAGGTAATTCAGATAATCTTATTTCAAAACTTGTATCATTTTTTCCTACTGTTCCAATCCAATAGCCATTCTCAAAAATATTATATCCCAATAAATCAGCATCATCATTTCTTCTCCATGAAACCTTTAATAATCCACCTTCCTTGACAGCTCTTAAATCTCTTACCTGTCTCGGTTGCATAAGTAAATCTAAATTATCAGGACCCCAATTGGCATCAACAGGATTTCCAACACCATTAACTACTTGACCTTCACTAAATTGCCATATTCTCCATCTCGTCCATCCACCTAAATTTGGAGGATATGGTGGATTAACTGGAACATTTGTATACATCGCTATCCATAAAGGCATATTTTTTAGTGGTTGTGTTCCATTAGGTAATTTAAAGTCATTATATAGCTCTATAAAAAAAGCTCCTGTATATAACATTAATCTTCTTCTAGTTTTTCTCTCGAACCTTTTTCTAAATCTATCTACCCAATCAATTAATGCTTTTGTACTTATTTTATTATCTATTGGTGCTTCAACATCTACTACTGGAAATAAATCTCCGTAATCTTTTTCTCCAAACCCTTCCTGTAATATGTCTATGAACTCGTCACATTGAGAATCTGCAGTAGTTAAATCATATGAAGGTAAAGCATAGTGATATGCGCCTACTGGTATTCCATAATCTCTAGCAGCTTTAGCGAATTCTAAGAATCTCCTATCAACTCTAAATCTTCCCGATCCTGAACCTGATGCTCTTAGATATAAAAAATCTATTGTTCTTGCTAGAGTTTGAAAATTAACCTCTTGTGTATATTCATTTATGTCTATTCCAAATCTACTATTAGGATTTTTATTTTGCATTTTTCCTCCAAGAAAAATATTCTCTATATTAGTTTATTACGATTTTTCTTAAAGGTTACTTTTATTTATTATCTAATTACTTTTAACTTTATAAAGAAACTTATCTCATTACCAACACATTCGGCCCATATACTACCATTATGAAGTTCTACTATATTTTTAGAAATAGCAAGGCCAAGACCACTTCCTTTGGTATTAGAATTTCTAGCTTCATCTACTCTATAAAATCTATCAAATAGTCTCTCCACTTTTTCTTTTGGTATATGTTCTCCTCTATTTTTTATAGTAATGTTTACAAATCCATTATTTTCATATGCAGATACTATTACACTTCCTGGCTTAAAAGAATATTTAATGGCATTTGAAAATAGATTTTCAAAGACTCTAACCATTTTCCCGGCATCTATTTCTACCATACATTTTTCATCTACAAACTTTTTAACTACTTCTATTTCATTTTCTTCAAATACAGGAATATACTCTTCTATTATTTGAGATAAGAATTCAACTATATTTACTTTGTTTTTTCTCAAAACTATTCCTTTATTGTTGAGTTTTGTATATTCAAATAAATCTTCTATTAATTCCTTAAGTTGATTAGATTTATTAAATGCTATATTCAAATACTCCTTCATCATATTTTCATCTTCATATTTTCCATCTTTGACAAGTCCTATATATCCCATTACAGATGTTAAAGGAGTTCTTAAATCATGTGAAACATTTGTTATAAGCTCACTTTTAGTCTTTTCAGCTCTTCTTTCCGCATCAATTCTATTTTCTATTTCCGATGCCATATTATTTATATTTTCAGCTAATTTCTTTATTTCATCTTTTCCCTTTTCTTCTATCCTATATGATAAATCCCCATTCGATATAATTCTTACACCTGACGCTATTTCTTCTATATACTTCATTTTCTTATTTGTTATTATAATAAATATTGATATAAACATAATAACTGATAACACAAGCGCCAAAAATGAATTTTCATCCACATAATAGTCATATGATATATAAGGAGTAGGTATCTTTGAGTATATTAGATAAGCCCTGTCCGCTCCTATATTTACTGGATAAAGAAATACTCGTTCGCTTCCATCTTCTGCTACAGAATTGCTTTTATCTATGATTGCATATATATCTAATTTTTCTTGAAATTCACCATTGACCTTAAATAATATTTTCCCATCTAAATCAGTCAAGTAAATTTTAGCTTTACCATCATTGTATCTGTTTAATAATTCTTTTATTTGTTCTTCTTCTTTAAGACCCTCTATTTTATATCCATATTCTCCACTTAATTCCTTTGCAATAGAATTAGCATGTGACTGAACTTCTCCAATATCATATTCAAGATTAGTTATTGTTTTATTTTTCGATAAGACATTGTTAGCAAATCCATAAAACATAAAAGCAGCTAAAAAACATATTGCAAAAACAAGCATTAATTCAAATCGTATACTCTTTTCTATTCTTATATAAATCCACTCTAAAACCTCTCTAATTTTAACTCCTAGTATTGAATTATAAAGTTTACAAAAAATCTTTAAGATTAAGTTTCTTATTCCCTTTATAAGCCCAACTCTTTCTTTCTTAACTTTCTCTTTTTTAGACTTCTTCTTACCTATCAATTTTATAGCCTACCCCCCATACAGTCTTTATGAATTTCGGCTTTCTTGAATCCTCTTCTATCTTTTCTCTTACCTTCCTTATATGAACCATAACTGTATTATCAGACTGCATAAACTCTTGTTTCCAAACGCTGTTATATATATTTTCAATACTAAATACTTTTCCTCTATTTTCACCAAGTAGAACTAATATATCAAATTCTGTTGGGGTAAGTTTTATTTCTTCACCATCTTTAAAAACTTCATGAGTTTCTAGATTTATACTTATCTCATCAATCTCCAATACATTGTCTTGTTTAACTATTAATTCTTCCTTAGTGGATGTATTATTAAACCTCTTATATCTCCTTAGTTGTGATTTTACCCTAGCTACTAATTCTAATGGATTAAATGGTTTCGTTAAATAATCATCCGCTCCAGTATTTAACCCTAATATCTTATCCATATCCTCAGACTTTGCAGATAACATTATTATAGGCATTTCTCTTTCTTCTCTTATTTTCAAACAAGCTTCAATACCATTTACCTTCGGCATCATTATATCTAAAATTATTAAATCCACTTCATTATTTGAAAGGATATCTAACGCTTCTTTACCATTTTCAGCCTTTATTGTATCGTATCCCTCACCCTTTAAATATATATCTATTAAATCCCTAATTTCCTTTTCATCGTCAACTATTAATATTTTCTCTTTGCTCAAAAAAATCCACTCCTCTCTACTTCTAAAATTAGTTTACCATAAAAGAAGAATTCTTTTAATTTCTGCTCTCACTATTTATCTATATTGTAGCGAAAATATCTTAATTTTAAACTTTATAATTTCTTAAAAAAACCTTAATATATCGGTATCCATTAGGAGTAGTTTGGAAACTTATCGATACGCTTTCATTTAAATAAATCAATCACTAAGCCAATTAATAAAAGAATACATATACTTATTAACGAAAAAATATATCAACTGATAAATAAATCATTAATTAAATACTAAATTAATTTATTAAGTGAATTTATTTCTAAAAAATATATAATGATAATTTTCAATAAGATTCCTTCAAACAATTTTGAAAATTAATACCTAATTACATGTGTAAATTCTATTTTCTATTAATTACTTGATACTTCATATTCAAACATTCAATAACACGTATATCATTCTTGTTACTATAGTAATCTGTTTTAAAAAATTGTTGTTTTTTAAAATTAAATTCAAAAAGTATAATATTCTTTGATTAAAGTCTGAATTTTATGTAGAAAATTTAAATAAATAAATTATATGTATATTTATTAATAAATCAGTTCAACTAATCTCATTATAATTAAAGGAGAGAAAAATATGAAAGTATCATCATCACTATGTAGTTATGCTAATTGTGAAATTAATAGTAAATTTAAACAAGTAGATCTGTATCTTAACGAATTATCTATTATTGATATTTTAA
This sequence comes from Clostridium mucosae, assembly GCF_024622765.1. Lineage (NCBI taxonomy): Bacteria > Bacillati > Bacillota > Clostridia > Eubacteriales > Clostridiaceae > Clostridium > Clostridium mucosae. The sequence continues at coordinate 44,896 of NZ_JANKAF010000016.1, forward strand.
AAGATAAAGAAATAAGAACTTGTCCTAATTGTAATTCTAATAACTTTATAAAATATGGCAAATACAGGGGACTACAAAGATTTAAATGCCTCAATAAGAATTGTGGTAAAACTTTTTCTAAAAAAACAAATTCCATGTTCAGTAATTCGAAGAAGCCATTGGATCTTTGGTTAAAATATTTAATTCTCATGAACAATGAATTTTCTCTTAGAAAGTGCTCCGCTATTTTAGGAATCAATTTAGCTACTTCTTTTTATTGGAGACATAAATTCTTAATTACTCAAACATCAAATAACTATAATATATTAAAAAATTATGTAGAAATTAGTAAAATAATTATTAAAGAAAACTTTAAGGGAGATAGAAAAGCTAGATACTATAATAAAGAAAATATCTTTATAGCTTGTGCAATGGATAGTAATAAATCACTCATTTCTAAAGCAATTAGTAGAAGATCGATCTCTTTAGAAGCCATAAATAAAAACTTCTCTCAAAACCTAGATAAATCTTCAGTTATATCTGCTTATAATGACAGGTATTTTGATATTTATGCAAAAAAACATAATGATACAATCCTTCCGCTATCATCAAAAGTTATTTTAAAAGTTATTAACCAATTAGCCTCAAATAATCTAACACCTTCAAATATTGTGTCAATAAAAAATATAAATAAAAAATTACCTTCTAACAGCATTTTTATACATACATTTTCTTTAAATATAAAAAAGTGGTTAGTAAGGTTTAGAGGTGTTGCTACTAAGTATTTGGAAAATTATTTGAATTGGCATATACTCGATTTTAAGAATGATTATAAAACTTATTCACTAAATCAAATTTTACTATTTAAAAACTTATCCTTTAAATCAACTTATATAAAAACCAAAAACTTTTCTGACTTCAAATTAATATATCAATATAATTCAACAGGCAATTATTAAATTTTTCCCAATCTCACTATAACTATCTGCTTTAAATATTTTATAAAATCATGTATTTTAAATACTAATTCTTGTGCAAATAAACTCTATATTAAGACATTAATTAAAGAGAGTTCTTGATTTAATAAAAAAAGAACCCTAATAATATATAGTAGAAATTTTCAAATTAATATTGTTAAATAGCACTTTTTAGATTTTAAAAATACTCAAACAAAAACTTTACTTGTTTTAACAACAATTTTTAAAACACATTCATATAGTTTATTTAACTGTGAACAACTCTTTATATATGCAATAGCCTTTCTTATTAAATTAAAACAAAAAAATAATTGATTTTTTATATGATACTTGAATATTAGTCTTAATCCTAAGATTAAAACTACTAATAAGCTTACAACTAAAGATATCACTAAAATATAATCAAATATTTTAAGATAATCTATTTAGTTTTCCTCCGATATAATTTTTTCGTTTAATATATTTCTTAACTCATTTATATCTTCTTTAGTTAGATTATCTGCTTTCACAAAGCTTAGTATCATTTCATTCAATGATCCATTAAATACCTTTTTTATAAATGAATTGCTTTCCTCTTTAATACACTCTTCTTCTGATACAAGTGGAAAATAGAAATATTCCTTTCCAAGTTTTTTAAAGCTTATAGCATCTTTGTTTAACAATCTACTTATAAGACTTTTTACAGTTGTGTTTTTCCAAGATTGTTTGCCTTTAAGATTTTCAATAATCTCACTTGATGTTGCTTCTCCTAAAACCCATATTATTTTCATAACTTCCCATTCTGCATCAGATATTTTAGGTAATTTCCCCATAAACCTCTCCCCCATCTTTAATTACATTCGTAATTTATAATTTAAGTTTACGAATGTAATCCTTAACTGTCAATATATAACTGTAAATATCTTATTAATATTATTTTCATATTTGGAACCATATAAATTTTAACATTATATGGCCTTAAATATTATGTAACTTATAAATATTATGTAACTTATAAATATTATATTACTTTTAATATTCCCTAGTTTTTAATATTCCCCAGCTTTTCAAAATTCTCTAGATTTAAAAAATTATAGAATTATTTAGATATTATTAATCCTTAAATAAATTAATTAATACTACCTAAATCTCTATAAATATTAATCAAAATAAAAAAGCGCTAACTAAGATTAATTTTTCTTAGTTAGCGTTTCTTTAAACTTGAAATAGAAATAATAATAAATCTAAAGCATTCCAAATGCTAGTACTAAAGCACCAAATACTATTGATACCATAGACATAAGCTTAATTAATATATTTATTGATGGTCCTGTAGTGTCTTTAAATGGATCACCTACTGTATCTCCTACCACAGCAGCTTTATGACAATCTGATCCTTTACCACCTAAAACTCCTGATTCTATATATTTTTTTGCATTATTCCATGCTCCACCTGAATTTGACATCATTATTGCAACTGCAAAACCAGTAACTGTGGAACCTGCTAATAATCCTGCAACACCATTTGGTCCTAATAATAATCCAACTACAAGAGGTGTAACGATAGCTATTATAGCTATTGTTACAAGTTCTTTTTGAGCTGATTTTGTACAAATATCAACGCAAGAAGCATAATCCGGTTCTGATTTTCCATCCATAAGCCCAGGTATTTCTTTAAATTGTCTTCTTACTTCTACTACTATTTTAGAAGCGGCTCGACCAACCGCATCCATTGTCTTTGAAGAAAATAAAAATGTAACCATTCCTCCAATAAATAATCCTATAAGAACTTGGGGATTTAATATAGATAAATTAAATTCAAAGTTATAAGCTCCACTTTTCACCATGTTTTCAATAGAGTCCTTATATGCTGCTATAAATGCAAGGGCAGTAAGAGCTGCTGAGCCTATAGCAAAACCTTTTCCTGTTGCTGCTGTTGTATTTCCTAGTGAATCTAATGCATCTGTCCTTCTTCTAACCTCAGGGGCTTGATTTGACATTTCAGCAATTCCTCCTGCATTATCTGCAATTGGACCATAGGCATCAGTTGCTAGAGTTATTCCTAAGGTCGATAACATACCTACTGCTGAAATGGCTATACCATATAACCCCAAGTTAAAATCATTTGATCCACCTGACAATTTGAAGCTTATTAAAACTGATATAGAAACTATAATTACTGGAATTGCAGTTGATATCATTCCTAATGATAATCCACCTATTATAGTAGTTGCTGGTCCAGTTTTAGTCATATCAGCTAATTTTTTTGTTGGGCTATAGTTATCCGAAGTATAGTATTCTGTAAAAAATCCTATTAATATTCCAGCTATAAGACCTGATAGTATACTAAAATAAATTCCTATATTTTCAGATCCTAATACAGTTTTAACTATAAAAAATGATCCTACAGCTACAATAATTGATGATATATACACACCTCTTCTTAAAGCACTTAAAAGATTCTTCTGAGTTGCATCTTCTTTTGCCTTAACAAAAAATGTAGAAAAAATAGATGCTAATACGCCTAAAGTTGCAACTAATAAAGGAACCGCTACCCCCTTGGTGGATAAACCTGCCGCTACTGCTAAAGCACATGATGAAACTAGTGAACCTACATAAGATTCATATAAATCTGCTCCCATACCAGCAACATCACCTACATTATCACCTACATTATCTGCTATTACTGCTGGATTTCTTGGATCGTCCTCAGGAATTCCTATTTCAACTTTTCCAACTAAATCAGCTCCAACATCAGCTGCCTTAGTAAATATTCCTCCACCAACTCTTGCAAATAGAGCCATAGAAGAAGCTCCAATACCAAATGTTAGTATATTTGTTGTAATTTGAACTACACGTTCTGCTTCAACTAAATCTCTATAATACCAATCCAAGAAAAAATAACCAACGCCTATATAAAGTAATCCTAGAGAAACAACTACTATTCCAATTACAGACCCACTTTTGAAAGCAATCTTCAATGCTCCATTTAAACTTTTTTTAGCTGCAGTAGTTGTCCTTGCATTTGCATTTGTTGCAACCTTCATTCCAATAAATCCACTAAGTCCTGATAAAAATCCTCCAATAACAAAAGAAAAAGGTACAAATATTGATACATAATCAAAAAGGCTCAAAACTAAAAAGATAATAAACATTAATATAAAGAATATAGCTACCCCTTTATATTGCCTTGTCAGATATGCATTAGCTCCCTTTCTAATTTTAATTGATATGCTTTTTACCTTCCCTTCTCCTTCATCTTCTTTTAGTATTGTGTATGCTTGATAAGCTGCAAAGATTAAACCTAAGACAGATCCAAGTAAAACTAAGAAAATGAAATTCATTATAATTCCTCCTATTTTATTAATATAGATATATTAACTTCACTTTATTATACGTTTCAAACTTCTGGAAAATACTCAAATTAAATATAAATTTGATATAAATATTATCCTTATTATCATTTATATTAATAAAAAAGCTAATATATAAATTTTCCTCCTCAACCACTTTTCTCAAGATTGATACAACATTGTATAATTCTATACTTCCATACATAAAAAAATAGGTATGATTATTTTTACAAATCATACCTATCCATATATTTTATATTTTGTCTCTATCTTTTATAGTTTACCTATATATTTTATACTTAAGAAATTTATATTTTTATATTTTACACATATATTGAATTTTTTATTTCTTCAATGAATGTTCTATTATCATATCTATAAATTCAGAATAGCTTATTCCTTTTTCTCCTGCACTTTGAGGGAAAAGACTAGTTGCTGTCATTCCTGGTAAAGTATTAACTTCTAGTACATATGGAACTCCTTCTTCTGTAATTATCATATCAATTCTAGAATATACAGAACATTTTAAAGCTTTATATGTGCTAAGTGCCATCTTTTCTACTTCAGTGTGAATATCTTTTTCTAAGTTTATTGCGTAATGCTCAGCTCCATTAGCAGAATACTTTTGCTCATAATCATAGAAATCAGTTTTAGCCTTTATAGCAAGTACTGGGAACATTTCATTTTCAAATACAGGACAAGTTATTTCATCACCTTTTATAAATTCTTCGATCATAACTTCATTGTCCCACTTTAAACCTTCTATAACTGCATTTTCAACATCTTCTTTTTTTGTTATTTTAAATGTTGCAACACTTGATCCTCCATTAGTTGGCTTTATAAATACTGGATATCCCATTTCTTCTATTGCAGCATAATCAATTTCTTCTACTGATCTAACATTTAACCATCTTGCAGTTCTTATTCCATTTGCTTTTAAGATTGTTTTTGTTAAATCCTTATCCATGCATAATGAACTGCTTAATGTATTACAACCTGAATATGGTATTCCTAAAGTTTCTAATACTGCTTGAACTGTACCATCTTCTCCAAACTTTCCATGTAAGGCTAATAATGCAAAATCTATATCTTTTACCTTTTCTATTACATCTTCCTTTTTATCTATAACAACTGGAATAACTTCATACTTTTCCTTGTTTATATGTTGCATAATAGAGTTACCACTATTTAATGATACTTCTCTTTCTGAAGATATTCCACCCATTAAAACTCCAACTCTCATAACAAGTCCTCCATTTTACTATAAAATTTACTGATTTAAATCTTTAATTATTATATCACTATACAGTCTATGATTAAAGTAATAATAGTAAACTAAAAATAAAAATTCCATTCCATTGCTTACAAATAGTAATTCTATCATAGTAGACTATAAGTATCCTCCTCCTAATAGAATTATATTAAAATTCAAAGTTACTATAACCACCTAAAGTATAAAAGAGATGTAAAACAACTAAATTTTACATCTCTTTTATTATTACTTTTATTATTAATTGAATGATTATTATTCTAAATATATTTATGTAGAAACTTTATAATTATTTTCATAAATTTATTTTTTGATTCTTTTTAATTTAAAACTCAATTTAGCTTTATAACTATTCTTACTTACTTCTTTTTTGAATCTTTCTTTTTAATTTCTTTTTTCTTAACTTCTTTATAATACTTACATTGTTTTGTTAAGTTACAAATCTCACATTTTGGATTTCTAGCAATACAACATCTTCTTCCATGGAAAATTAATAAATGATGCGCTAAACTCCATTCCTTTTTAGGCAGCTCTTTTTGTAGTTGTTTTTCTACTTCTAATACATTATCAGAATCAGCAAGTCCTAATCTATTTGAAACTCTAAATACATGAGTATCTACAGCTATAGATGGCACTCCAAAAGCATTTGATAATACTACATTTGCAGTTTTTCTACCTGCTCCAGCTAATGAAGTTATTCCTTCCATAGTATTTGGCACTTCTCCATTAAACTTTTCTTTAAGTTGATTACACATCATTATTAGATTTTTTGCTTTACTTCTATATAATCCAATTTGTTTTATTCTTTCTTCTAGTTCCTCCACTGTAAGAGTTAAAAAAGCATCTAAATCTGGATAATCCCTAAACAAAGTTTCAGTTACTTCATTTACTTTTTTATCAGTTGTTTGAGCTGAAAGTATAGTAGCAACTAAAAGTTGAAATGCAGATTCATGATTTAATTCACACTTTGCATCTGGATAATCATCCTTTAATGTTTCTAATATTACTTTTGTTCTTTGCTTCATAAAATCACCTATTTATATATCCCTCTATATTTTTCAGGTAGCAAGTTTGCAATAGACTTCATTATATATATCATGGATCTTTCATCAAATTCGTGCTTATCTTCATCTTTTTCTTTTACAGGTAATGTTATAGGGTCTCCAATTTTAATACTTACATCCGCATAATTAAATTTTTCTCCACCCATATCACCATCTTTATTTATAGGCAAAAGAATTTCAGTTCCATGCATACCAATTGGTATAATTTGAGCCTTTGTCATTCTTGCTATTAATAGTATTCCTTTTTTTCCTTCAATCATAGATCCAGTTCTACTTCTTGTTCCTTCTGGGAAAATAACTAAATTTTCTCCGCCTCTAACAAGCTTAACTATCTTTGTAATAGCCTCTTTATCTGCTGAGTTAGGTTTAATACCCACATTCTTAATCATAGCCGTTCCTAGTCTAGTTACAGGATCATTTGAAAGTTTTACTCCTGCAACAAATGTTGGATCATACTTTTCTCTAAGTACTTTATCCAATATTAAACCATCAGCATTACTCAAATGATTACATATAAATATTTTAGGACCATTTGCCTTTTCAATATTTTCAAATCCCTCTATTTTAATATTTGCATATTTTTTAAAATATTTGTTTACAATAACTTTTGTTATCTTCACTACTACTGATTCTGGTAATATGTTTATTACCTTTACTAATGTTGGTGATAACATTAATCTCCCTCACTTCCTATTGTTATATGTAATATTATATTTTATTACTATTTAAAAGTCTATCAACATAATCTTTTAAATAGGGCGAATCAGTTTTTATATCACTTATATCCCCATTATTATGCCTAATTTTAATTAAAGCATTCCTTTTCAAAACATTTTTTCCTCTCCATCCACAAGATGTATTTAGAAATGTTTCTTTAAATTCTCTAGTATTTATACTAGCTAACTCAAGTGCATTTTCCTTATTCATAAACTCAAAAGGATAAAAATCACTTATATTTGAAAAACCTTTATCTTCATTATAAGGACAACAGTTTTGACAACTATCACAGCCAAAAACTCTTCCCTTTAATAATTTTATATGCTTATCTTCTAAATCCTTTTTTTGAGTAAAATATGAAACGCATATATTGCTATTTTTCTTATAAGCATTTATAGACTTACTAGGACAGCTTTTGTAGCAGTTAACACATTCTCCACATTCTTTAAAAAGAGAAATTTCATTAAAATTTCTTTCATCATCACAATTTATTTCTAAATCAGTTATTATTTCTCCTAAAAATACATAAGAACCATACTTTTCAGTAATAATCATATTGTTCTTACCTATAAATCCAACCCCTGCTAAATATGCTATATATCTTTCTGGTAAAAAGTTGCTATCAACAAATGAACTTGCTTTTCCACCAAGCACCTCTATGTATTCACATATTTTACTTAAATATGACTTTACTACTTTATGATAATCTTTTCCTCTTGTATAAACTGAAAAGCCATTATCAACATAATTTATATCATGAAGATAAGGGAAAGCTATTGATATAATAGTTTTCCCTTCATTCATATAATTAAAAGGATTTATCCTCTTTTCAATATCTTTTTCTTCAAACTCATTTTCAAGACCTTGTTTTCTTCTTTCATAAAAAAAATCCTTAAGTTCTGTAAACTCCCTACATCTTATAAATCCTAAAGTATCTAGTCCTAATGAGTTACAATAATTAATTATATCTTCTTTTATCATAACGAACCTCTGTATAATTATATCACTTAACATATCACTGAACATATCACTGAACATATCACTTAACATATTCATAAACATATTAATTCTATATAATCATGCTCTCTTTTTTATATTGTACTTTTTATATAATATCTAACTACTTTATTAATTAAATTTTCTTCTGTAGATAGTATAATATATAATAATTAACCTCTATTTAATAATAAACTTTTATATAATCATGTTATTATATATTGTCTTTTTATTTCCATCTTCATCTACTACTTCAATTATATCATTAATATTTTTAATTATATTTCTTCCTGCGCAACCAACAACAGTGGCTTTTTCAGGAACTTCCTTTAAAACTACAGTATTTGCTCCAACTCTAGATCCCTTTTTCAAAGTTATTGGACCTAGTACCTTTGCTCCAGCTCCAATTATTACATCATCTTCTACAGTTGGATGTCTCTTACCTTTTTCTTTTCCAGTGCCACCTAAAGTTACTCCGTGATATATTGTAACATTGTTTCCTATTTCACTTGTTTCCCCAATTACTACTCCCATCCCATGATCTATAAATAAGCCTTTTCCAATTATAGCTCCTGGATGGATTTCTATTCCAGTAAAAAATCTAGCTAATTGCGATAATAGTCTAGCACAAAAAAATCTTTTATGCTTATATAAAAAATGTGCAATTCTATATGCAATTAAAGCATGAATACATGGATATAATAAAAGTACTTCTACTTTACTTCTTGCAGCTGGGTCTTTTTCTAATATATTATTTATGTCATATCTTAAATTTTTAAACACAGCTATTTTCCTCCCTTTGTTAAAATTACTTATTACTAATTTTAATCGTAAATCCCCATAGATATATATTTTTCTCCACCATCAGGTGCTATCACTAAGACTTTTTTACCCTTTCCAAGTCTTTTAGCTTCTTGAAGTGCTACAAATATAGCCGCTCCTGATGATATGCCTAGTAATATTCCTTCTTTTTCTGCAAACTCTTTTGTCATCTTAAATGCGTCTTCATCTGAAACCTTTATTACTTCATCTATACATTTAGGATTATATATTTCTGGTATAAATCCTGAGCCTAGTCCTTGTATGTTATGGGCCCCTGCTCTTCCTCCACTTAATACTGGTGATTTAAGTGGCTCTACTGCAATAACTTTAATTTTTTTCATCTTCTCTTTTAGTTTATTTCCTACTCCTGTAACAGTTCCACCAGTTCCCACCCCTGCAACAAATGCATCTAACTCATTTATCTCTAAACAAATTTCTTCTGCTGTAGTTTCATAGTGTTTTGTTGAATTTGCTAAATTTTCAAATTGTTGAGGCATAAAATAATTATCTTTCTTTGCAAGCTCTTTTGCCTTTTCTATCGCCCCATTCATTCCTTCTGCTCCATCAGTTAATATAAGTTCTGCTCCATAAGCTTTTATTAAATCTCTTCTTTCTTTGCTCATGCTATCTGGCATTACAATTATAACTTTATATCCTTTTATCCTTCCAATCATAGCTAAAGCTATGCCTGTATTTCCACTTGTTGGCTCTACAATTACTGAACCTTCTTTTAATAATCCCTCTTTTTCAGCCTTTTCAATCATTCCTAAAGCTGCTCTATCTTTGACACTTCCACCTGGATTATATTTTTCTAATTTAACATAAACTTCTGCACTATCCTCATCAACTAGTTTATTCAATTTTAGTATAGGTGTTCTTCCCACTAAATCTAATACGCTATTATATATCATATTTTCCTCCTGTTATTTAAACCAATAATCAAACTATATATTTAATTCACTATATAGTTTATTCTAATATATTAATCTATAATTTATTATAAATTAAAAACTTCGTCTCTAAAATAATATAGAGACGAAGTTAGCTCCGTGGTTCCACTCTAATTAGACTAATAAATTAATCTCACTCATAAATGCAAATTAGTGCATTATCATTATAACGGATGATACCGGAAAGTTCTACTTATTTCAAACCTCAACTCCAAAGTGCACTTCATATAAATTGTAGGTAAAAAGATCTCATCCTTCTTTTCTCTCTGTAACCTTCCTCTATACTACTCTTCTTTTTCATAGTCTTTAATTCTGAGTATTTTAGTAAGTTTTATATTTTCATTATATTCTTAAAGCTTTAATTGTCAACCACTATAATCTTTCTATTTTATCTTTTTCTTCCAAACTGGATATAAAATTTCATCTATTAAATCATGAGTGTTGACAGCTCCTATTAATTTATCTTCTTCATCAATTACTGGTATAGCTAATAAATCATATTTAGCTGCAATTTCTATTGCTTCATCTATATTAACATCATGCCTAATTACATTAATATTTTCATTCATTATATCTTTAACTTTAACATTTGGTTTATTTAATATTAAATCTATTTGACTTATATCTCCTAGTATTCTATCTTCTTCATCTGTAATATAAATCCTATAAAGCTCATCTTCTTCAAGTTCTTCCATTTCCCTTAATATATCAATTATTTCACCAACAGTTATATCTAAGTTAAACGAAATAAAATCTGTACTCATTATACTACCAACAGCTTCATCTTCATAGCTTAATAATTCCTTAACTTCATCTGCATCTTCTTTTTCTAAATTTACTAGGATCTTTTCTCTTTCCTCATCATCTAGTTCATCTAGAATATCTGCAATTTCATCATTTGGCATATTTTCTAGAAGTTCAGCTGCTTTTGTTTCACTTAAGTCTTTTATAATACTTCCCTTATATTCAGGTTCAATTTCTTCTAATGTATCTGCTGCTAAATCTTCATCTAGTGATTCAAAAATTTGCTTTCTTGAGCTTGCATCTAAGTTTTCTAATATATCTGCTAAATCTGCTGGATGAAGAGTTGAAAGCTTTTTATATGGTACTGCTATTTTCAAATTATTATCTACCATTTCTAGTGACTCAACATCATCCCACATTAAAACCCTATCTTCATAGTCTTTTCTAAGCATCTTATAAATAAAGCTACCAAACTTTGCACAATTCGCTCTTCTAAATCTTGCCATAGGACCAGTTTCAACAGCTATTACCCTATATTCTCCTGCAATTTCAGCTATTCTTAAATCATCAACCCTAACTACTTGCTTGCCATTAATATCTACTATTTTTTTATCTAGTAAATGTTCTGATAAAAGGTAAGAATATGTTCTTGGGAGTATTTCTTTACTGCCTCTTGTAACTATTTTTATCCTATTGTCTTGTTGATAAAAATTAATACTCCTAAACTCATAGTGAAAAGTATATCCATCTCTTTTGACTTTATAGCCAATTACCCTTGGATATCCATCCTCAGTAGTTACATAAATATCTTTAAGTTCTCCAAGGCTTTCATCAAACTCGTCATACATCTTTCTTCCTAAGATATTTGTATATAGAAATACTGATAGTTTCTTCATATCTTTTCCTCCTCACTTTTAGAGGAGTAGACAATGAATTAACTATAACAAGATTAATTTATAATGAAGTCCATCTCCTCTAAAACTTTAATATTCAATTTTGATAAGTTACTACTCTGAGGGACACCCTCCATTTTAAATTCACCCCTTATTTATTTAGAATAAATATTATTTTATTTTATTATACATATAATCTCCAATACTATATTATATTAAAATACCCCAAAAAGGCAACCTTTTTAAGAATGCAAAATTTAAAATGAATAATTAAAAATAGAAGGCTGATGACAATTTGTCATCAGCCTTCTATTTTTAATGTAAAATTTAAAATTAAAAATTTTACATTCTAGTTTGAATTAACTATTTATTTAAATGTAAATATAGATTTAAGTAAACAAAATAATATTAATACTTCACCAATTATTGGATAAGGATATATACTTACCCCTCCTAATAACAAAATATATTCTACTATATATAAAAATAAACTTACTAGCAGCAGTCTCATACCAACTTTATTACAAAATGGCTTATCCAAATTAATTAATATAAACACTGCTAAAGAAGCTAATATAATTAAATATATTAAAATTGGTATCATTCCATTTTCTAAAGAAATAATAAATCCAAAATTATTAGTTATACTTATACTAAATTTATATGTATATACTAATACAACATATAGTAAACCTAAGATTATCATAAAAATATAATTTCTATTAAACTTTAACTTTTCATTTCTTAAAAAAATATACAAAGCTGAAAGTATAATTAAAGGAATACTAAAGTAATTAAGCAGGACATAGTATTTCAAAAAATATATTATTCCTTGCTTTTCTATGATTACTCCACATAATAAAACTAAGCATCTTAATATTAATGGCATTAATGAGATACTTACAAATAATTTAATCTTTTTGGGTGATAAATCTATATTCTTTTTTTCTAGATATAAAATAAATGTAATTATAAATAACAAAAGACATAAATAGCTAAACTCTAACAATTGTTACTCCTACCTTTTTATATTACTGCTACTTATAATTATTAAAAAAAATTTCATTTTATTCTAGTTTTATGCTATTTTACACCTAAAATTTTTAATCCACCTTTTATACATTTTATATGAAGTGGAAACTCTGGCCCTTTTTCTCCATCAATATCTGTTCCGATATCTTCGTGAGATTCAATATATAAATTATTTGTTTTAAAATAAATAACATTATCTGAATCTAAATGCTCACCTTTTAGTACTTTCACAAATAGAGGTATTAATTCTATTATTGGTATGGCCTTAAATATTATAACATCAAGCTGTCCATCTGTTGCATCTGCTCTTGTAGCTAATTTAAAATTACCTGCTGTTTGACCATTAAATACTAACATGAAGTACATTTTCCCCTCATATTCCATTTCATCTGATTTGATTTTTATATCAAGCTTTCTAAAGTTCGGTAATTCTTCTAGTCCCTTCAAATAATATGCAAGTTTACCTATTGTATTTTTTAAATTTACATCTGTTTTTTGTGAAACATCTGTAAATAAGCCTGTACTTGCTACATTTACAAAATACTTATCGTTTATACTTCCTAAATCTACTGCTGTAACTTCAGAAGATAATATTTGTCTGCATGCTTTTGAAACATCTGAAGGCATTCCTAAAAATTTACCAAAATCGTTAGCTGTTCCAACTGGCAATATTCCTATTGGAACTGAAACACCGCACTTAGTCATTGCATTGACTACATTGTCTATTGTTCCATCTCCACCAGCGATTAAAACGTAATAGTAGTTATTTTCCTTAAAATCATTAAAAGCATTTATAACATCCACTTCTTTATCTATTCTATATGGGACAATCGTGTATCCTGCTTCTTGGTGTATTTTTATAACCTTATCTAGCTGATCTAATATTAGGTTTTCTCCTGAGTATGGGTTATAAATAAATTTTACCTTTTTCACATTACCCCTCCTAGGTTAATTTTATATTATATTCCAATTATAAAAACTCTATAATTCCATACAATAAGTATATATAGTATATTACTATATTTTACATATAAATCAAATTAAATATTAGCCGGATTTCTTAATTTTATCTTAATAATTAAATTAATCTTTAAATATCTTATATTTAATAGAAATCTATGATATAATATTGCATTGATAATAAAGCATAAAAGAAATAAAAATCTTTATGTTTTAAAAACCAGGAGTGATTTTATGAAAAAAAGTTGTATTCCAAATGTTTTTACATTTATTAATTTATCATGTGGCATAATATCTATTTTATACACTTTTGAAAAAAATTATTTATTTGCCTGCTTCTTTATAATAATAGCAGCACTTGTAGATAGATATGACGGAAGAGTAGCAAGATGGTTAAATGTTTCTAGTGAACTAGGAAAAGAGTTAGATTCACTAGCTGATTTAGTTTCCTTCGGAGTTGCACCATCTATACTTACATTCTTAATGTATGATTTAGCAAAAGTAGGACCAGCTGGAATAATAGGTACTGCTGTATTATTAGCTTTCCCTATATGTGGAGCTTACAGATTGGCTAGGTATAATACTTCCACATTTGATGGAGTTTTTACTGGAATTCCTATAACTATTGCAGGAAGTTTTATGGCTGTTTTTGTATTTTTTACACTAAACCATAGATTAACTCCATGGATTCCAATTATACTTTTAATGGTAGGTTCTTATCTTATGGTAAGTACATTTAAATTAAAGAAACTTTAGTCACAAAGATAGTAAAAACAAAAAAGCTATTTCAATTAATATTGGAATAGCTTTACTTTTTTACTCTTCATCTTCTCTTTCTGAATTATCAAAATCTAATTCATAATCTATTTCTGTTAATATATTATCTTTATTTGTTTTTTCATCTATATATTGTTTCTTTATCTTACAATACTTTGTATATGAACTACTACATTCCTCTAGTGTTTTTATTATTTCATCTATTATATCACCTAGCTCATCTGCTCTTTCTACAGCATCTTTTACATGACTTTTCTTGGCTTCTGATATATTATTTAATTCATTTGCCCCACCAATTAATAGCCTATAAGAGTTGACCATAGAGCTAAGTAAATTAGTCAAATTATTAATTTCGTTATATTGATTTTTAATTAAATCTCTGTATGGCAATTAACCACCCCGCATTATAATACATCTGATTATAACTTCACGTACCTATTGTAAATCTTCATTACCTTCTATAATTTTATTTTCTTCTTCAACATTATTTTCTGCCTCAATATTATTATCTTCTTCAGCTTTGTTTTCAGTGATTGTTGTATCTCTTTCTTCTATATTGATATTTTTTTCTTCAATTTCACTTTCTTTTATAAAATTGTTATTTCCAATTTCATTTTCACTTTCTTTTATAAGGTTATTATCTACTATGAAATTATTATTTTCTATGAACTTAGTATCAATAGATTCATTATCTATTAACCTATTCTTCTTTATTACTCTTACAAATTGATTTTCTTCTATAAATCTACTATTTTTATTTTGTATTTCTTGAACAAATTCATTATCTATAGTATTATACATATCTGAATCATGAGCAAAGCTCTCTTTTAATTCTTTATCATTTTTGCAAAATTCTTCTTTATTTATTAATTTACAATTCAAATTTTTTATCTGCTCTTTTAATATGTCCTTTGCATCATTAACTACTTCATTAATTGTTTTTTCAATAGAATTATAGTTCAAATTTTTACAATTTAATGATGCTAAATGTTGATTGTAGATATCTTCAATTTTTCCTATATAATAGTCTATCATTCCATCTATATCTGACTTTGATAAAGGTCTTCTTATATTTGAAATAACATTTTTATAGTTATTATATAATTCTCTAAACTTTCTAACGTATGAATTAAGTAATTTCAAACGCTCTCTTTCACTCATATCAAGACAGCCTGCTTCTCTGAGTTCTTCCATATATCTCATGAATCCTTTTATATAATTTGCAATTTGTTCTTCTATGATTTCTTCCTCTATATTTTTTAATTCACTTTTTAGAACTTCTTCGATTTCTCCTCTAGAATTTCTAGATATACTATATTCTATATCAGCTAACTTTGCTCTACTATTTGGGACACTAAAATCACTTGTCTTTCTTTCTGTATCATATTCCATTGAATCTGTTTCGAAATTATATCTAAACTCTTCACTAAATAATACTGGTACAAAAAACTCCTTAGGTATTGATATAAACATAACTTACCTCCTTAAACATTTGTAATTTTACAATATGGTTTAAAGTAAGCTCTTGGATATTTGCATAAAGGACAAACTAAAGGTGCTTCCTCACCTTCATGGATATATCCACAATTCATACATACCCATAATGAGCCTTTTGGACCTCTAAACATAGTTCCGTCTTCAAGCTTATCATAAAGTGCTTTAAATCTTTTAGCATGATTTTCTTCTGTTTCAGCTAATTCTTTATAAAAATCTGCTATTTCATTAAACCCCTCACTTCTTGCATCTTCCTCAAACTTTTTATATGAATTTTCATATTCATCTGATTCACCTAAAATACAATCTAATAGATTATCTTTAGTGCAACCTATCCTTTTCAAAAATGTTCCAAATACTTCTCTTGCATGAGCTAATTCATTTCCTGAAGTTTCATCAAATATTTCCCCAACCCATTGATATCCATCTAATCTTGCTTTTTCAGCATATAAGGTATATTTAGTTCTTGCTCTAGATTCTCCAGCAAAGGTCTTGTAAAGATTTTGTTCTGTTTTACTTCCCTTAAACTCCATTATAATCTCCTAAAAATTTATACACTTATACATTATGCATTTAATTATTTAAATGTGAACTTAAGTTATAAATTGCAAATATAAAGGCGAAGATAAATAAAATATGTGGTAAATTCATATCTTCTATCTTCGCTCTTTCTTTATTTTAAATATAACTATTTTAGCTAATTAATAAAAATCTTTCTATCTTCATTGCAAATTATTTCTATTTGCTTACCTTCTTTAGTTTTTGTTATTAAAGTTACCTTGCGCCCCCAAAGATCTTGAACATATTTTAGAGTTTCTTTAGCATATGACATTTCAAGTTCTCTTCCATCGAAGAAATGCTCTAATGTTAAAGTTAAGTCTCTTCTATTTAAATTAGTTACTCTAATGTATGGAATTGATGCAACTCCACAAGTATCTGCAAGATAATCTCTTATTTCTTTCCAGCCTATTTCATCTGGAACCTCTTCAACTACATATTCAAAACTCTTTTTAGCATACTGAAATAAGTTTAGTTCTTCACATAATTCTCTTGTTAGATATCTTCTTAAGAAAGAGCTATCTCTTTCTGTTTTTCTAACTTCGAATATTTTTTCTCTACCAAATCTTTTTTCAATATCTTGAAAAACCTTAAATCCTAAATAATATGGATTAAGTCCTCCAACTATAGGCGCTACAACATCATTGTGTCTTTTTAAGAATTCAAAATGTAGTCCATCATCTAGATCTAATTCTTTCAATATATTATAATGCCAAAAACTTGCCCAACCTTCATTCATTATTTTGGTTTCAATTTGAGGCATAAAATATTGAGTTTCTCTCTTTACTATTCTTAATATATTCTTTTCCCATTCTTCTAAAGCACTATATTTTATTATAAAGCCTAAAACGTCATCACAAGGCTCTACTGGTATCTTTGACACATCTGGAAATGGTATTTCATCATTTTCATCTAAAATACCTCTATTTTCTTTTTTAGAATAGTAATCAGCAATTAAACTTTCTTTTATTTCATCGCCACTTAATTCTTTTACCCCAACTACTCTAGGTATTTGATATCTAATTGCATGTGCTGCATTCAGTATTTTTTCAACCCTTTCGTAGCCTATACTTGGATCATTTATATATCCTCTAACTATCTCCGCATCTAGCTTAAACATTTCTAATGCACCTTTAGCATTAGTTCCTTCTACAAACATTCTATTATTTGCAAAGAAATCATTATGACCATATACATGAGCCATAGTTAATATTTGTAAAAGTAGTGTATTTTCTCTCATTAAATATGCAAGACAAGGATTTGTATTTATTACCATTTCATATGGTAATCCAGTCATATTTAATGAATACAATGTTTTATTTTTATCATATGCTTTACCATAACTCCAGTGAGGGTATTTAGAAGGCATACCAACATATGCCTCATACCCCAACATTTCATTAAAGCCTATTATTTCAAATTCTTGCGGATAAAAGTTAAGTCCTACTTCTCTTGCTTTTTTTTCTATAATTTCATTCCACTTCTCTAAAGTGCTAACATCGTATTCCATAATTATTCCTCCCTGAGCTCTTTAGATAACATGACTTTCAATGCATCCCATAAATCCTTCTTTTCCTTAACAATTACAGAAACGAAATTTTTACAACTTATCTCTTTATTGAATCTATAATACATTGTTGTTGAATAAGTGGATGGTAATAATTCTGCATATCCAAACATATTGCTTATTTTGCATAATTCCTTTACAGATTTCATTGCCCTTTCATTATCTTCGCTCCAGTTATCTCCGTCACTAGCATATATAGGATAGATATTCCACATTTCTGGTGGATACTTTTCCTTAATTAAATCTAAAGCTGTATTAAGTCCACTTGAAATGTAAGTTCCACCTGATTCTGCTTTATGGAAGAATTCAAACTCATTTACCCTCTTTGCAGTAGTAGTATGAGATATAAATTCAAAAGCTATATTATTATATTTTCTTTTTATGAATCTAGATAAAACAAAGAACAATGATCTAGCCAAATATTTTTTGCTACTATCCATAGACCCTGATACGTCCATGATAAATAGCATTACTGCATTACTTTCTTTTTTAGGTTTCTTCTTAACTCTATAATATCTAAGGTCTTCTTCTCTAAAAGGAAATCTTTCTATATCATTATCTAAACCTACTTCTTGTAATGCTCTCTTTTTGCCTTGTTTTCTTTGTAGTTTTGCTACAACTGTCTTTTTCTTTGCGAGTCTTGGATTTATTCCATATCTTTGATAACCACGCTTTCTGCCTGCACTTTCTGTTATTATTTCAGAGTATTTCTTTCTATCCAAATGAGGTAATTCTAGATCCTCAATGATATAATCCATAAGCTCTTCCATGGTTATTTCTGTTTCGTAAATATCATCTCCTGGAGAGTTACCAGCACCTTGATTTCCACTTTTTCCTGATTTAGGGCTTCCATCAGATATTTTATCTCCTCTTCTTTCTTCCCCAACTCCAGTGGCAACCCCTTTATTATTTCTTCCAAATACAAATTGATATTCTTTTATTCCTCTAATTGGAATCTTAAACTTTTTATTTTTACTTTCTCCAATTATACTTTCTTCTGAAAGAATATCCCCCAAATTTTCTTTTATAGATTTTTCAACTAATTGTCTATGTCTTCTTCTATCTTCTATTGATCTATCATGCTCTAATGGATTATCTGCATTGTCTCTAAAGATTGCCATTGTTATCAATCCTTCCACAAGTTGTTTGCAGCATATTTTAATATTACATCACAGCAATGTAAGCAATATCCATTATTTTGCATTTCTTCAACCATAGAATTGTATTTTTCAGCTTGTTCTGTATCTCTAACTCTAGATTTAGTTATAATTCTTGAAAGATCCTTAACAGATGCCATAAGTTTCTTTTCAATAGCTTCTTTTAAAGGCTCATATGAAGTATAATCTATCTTGCTTCCATTTCTAACTAAGTAGAACATGTATGAAGTAACATCTGCTCTAAAGCCTTTGCATGAGTTTTCTGAAACTCCAATTTGTTCTTCTATACTTCTCATAAAGTCTTCATCTGGATTTAACTCTTCTCCAGTTGATGTATCCTTAATCTTAGTCTTATTAACAAATGCTTCAGCATTATCTATATAATTATCAAATAAGCTTTCAGCTTGTTCTCTAAAGGAATGAATAAATGCCTTTGTAATTTCTTTTTCAAGAATCTTATTATATTCTTTTCTAATTGTATCTTGTACAAATCCAAGATATTTCTTCTTATCTTCAGCTGCTATATCCATTTCCTTAACTGATTTTATAATACTTTCCATTATACTTAATGGGTTGATGCAGTTATATTCTGAACTTGAAAGGGCATTATCAATTGCCTTAATTATAAATCTAGTACTTATACCCTTCATACCTTCATATGAACCTGCTTCTTCTCTTAATTCATTTATATCAATTCTCTTAGTACTTCCCTTTTCAACTATTTCTTCACCATTGTAGATCTTAAGTTTTGTTATAGGATCTACCTTTGCTGATGGAGTTAATCTTGAAAGGATGGCAAACATAGCTGCAACTTCTATTGTATGAGGAGCTATGTGAGCATTAAAGTTACTCTTTCTTAAAATCTTTTCATATATTTTTACTTCTTCATCAAGCTCTAAGCAATATGGAACTTCTATTTTTACAATTCTATCTAGGATAGCTTCGTTTGTATGATCTGATTTAAACTTGTTCCATTCAGCTTCATTTGAGTGAGCTATTATAAGTCCATCAAAGTAAATCATAGATCCCTTACCTGGTGATGGAATTGATTTTTCTTGTGTTGCTGTGATTATTGTATGAAGATATTCAACGTCATTTTTGAATACTTCTATAAATTCAACTAATCCTCTATTACCAACGTTAAATGCTCCGTTTAAAGAGAATATTCTTGGGTCATCTTCTGGATACATATCCATTTTTGAAATATCTATTGATCCAGTTAAAATTGAAGTATCTTGGTTATTTGGATCTACTGGTGGAACAACACCAATTCCCTTTCTTGATCTAATAGAGAATCCTTTTGTTTCAACTGGGAACTTTTCATATTCTCCATTAAATTCATTCATAAGTCTATACTTACAAACTGGACATAAGTCTCCTTCTATTTTTACACCTAATAATTCTTCAAATTTTGGTCTTAAATGTTTAGGTATTAAATGTAGAGGTTCTTCATGCATCGGACAACCTTTTATAGTATAAATAGGATCACATTCAACAAGCGCTTTTTTCAAAGCTTCTACTAATGATGATTTACCTGCCCCAACTGGACCAACTAAGTATAATACTTGTCTAGCTTCTTCTCCATTCATTGATGCTGAATGGAAGTAATTAATTAACTTCATAATTACCTTGTCAATTCCAAAGAAATCATCCTTAAAGAAACCATACTTTCTTATTGAGTCATTTCCATATATTTTTTTTACCTTAGGGTTTTCTTCGCCCTTTAGTACTTCTACTCCCTTACTAACAACCATATCATAAATTCGCTTATGTGAAAGCTTAGCTATATCTGGGTTTTGTTTTATTATTTCTAAATAATCTAAGAATGTTCCTTCAAATTTTTCTTTGTTTCTACTTTCTCTATCACTTTTTATAAATTCTTCGAAGTTCATTTACTTCCCCCCCCTTTTTACTAAAATATATTCACCACTATACTTTATATATGACAAAATATTTTAGATGACCTTTTTATTTGTTTTACCAATTTACTTATTATTTAATCTTACGCATATTAATTCTATGCATGATAATCTTATACATATACATATAAATTTTGAAAAAATAAATATATTTTGATATAAAGAATAATTAATAAAAAACTGATAATAATAAAACTTATATGAATCTTACTCATAAAAGTGAACTAATTTGTATAAATATTTTTATTAAAAAGTAAAATTTGTTAATTTAATATTTATCATCATTGATATATTAATAACAATTATTAATTAGTAACTTTTATTGATAAATTGATTATAATATAGTATAATAGTAACAAATAAAAGAACATTTAAAGGGGTGTTATACATGGAAGGAATAGCATGCATGCTAAGCAAAAAGTGTAGAAGAGAAAAATCAGAAGAAATAGTTAAAAATATGAATGATGAACAAAAAACTTACGAAGAAATTTATGAAAAAGTAAGTAGTAAATAATTAAATTTTATTATACCTAGCTCATCATTGAGCGACTAATTGAGAATTTAAAAGGACAATTTTTGTATATTAAATGATCTCATATAGAAAAAGTAGAGAATGTGATTTCTCTACTTTTTACATTTTTCTTGACCCTAAGGGGCTATGCATCTAGGGACAGATTTCTTTCAAATTATTTATTCTATTGTAAATGGCATTGACGAGTTATCTATAAATTCAGTTGAACTATCAAATTTAACCTTTCCAATCAAGGAATTTGATTTAGGCTTATATTTATAATATTCTAAATTATATGATACCCTCATTCTATTAGTATCAAAAATCTTATTATCAAAATTTAATCCTTTTGGAATATCGAATACATATTCTTTCTTTCCTTCCTTATCTAGAAAAGGACTATAATCTATATTGCTCTCTTCATTACCATCAAAGTACTCTCTTTCACTAAAATCATAACCTATAAATATAGGGTTAGAATTTATCAAATTATTATTACTAAACTGTAATTTAACATCTCTTAAGCTTCCATAATATTTACTATTATTTTTAAAGCTAACTTTTATTTTATAAACTTCATCTTCCTCCTCAAATCCTGAGTACGCTATACTTAATTTAGGAACATCAATAAATCCATCATAATATTCTTTTCTATCTCCTAACATAAACTTGAATCCGAAAAATGAAATAAATAAAAATATACAAATTCCTAAGCTTATTTTTATAAATCTTACGTTCATATATGCCCCTCCTTAATCTATATCACAATTTATATATATTTTTAATGATATATATATTGAAAATAAAAATATAAAGACTAATATGAATAATAATAAAAACATATATATCTCTCTTGATCTAGATGCTAAATCATGAGTTACTAGATTCAAATGTTTAAATGAAAACACTGCTATTTTATTAGAAACGTTCATAAGGAAATTATCTCGCATCCCATAGTTTGGACTGATCAAATGATATTTAAAAGTAAATATATATGAAGTAATCAATATTAAAAACGGTCCAATATTTCTTGCTAATTTATATCCAAACTTGAATATAATCGGTATAATTATAGAAAAGCTGACCATAATACTAGAAAAACTAGCAACCACATCTTGTAATACCATTAATCTTGAAGAAATTAATATGTTATTTGTTCCAAAACAAATGTACATTAATAAATTAGATAAAAATAATATTAAAAGTACTAACATATATTTTGAATAAACTATATCTTCTCTTCTAGTTGGAAAGCTTAGTATATAGCTCTCACAGCTATTTAAACTATCATAATAAAAACTATTCATCACTACTATATAAGTAATAGCTATAGGAAGATAAGTAGGAAAATAATCAGATAATATACCTAATAATAACCAAACTAGTACTATAGTAATTATTGCAGCTTTTAATGATCTAACCTTTAGACCCACTAATAAATCTTTTTGTATAAGCTTAAACATTACTTCTCCCCCTTTATATAGTGAAACATTATATCCTCTAAGGTTGGAATACTTATATTTTCATTATCCAAACCTTTTTCATTTATAAATAAACCTTCCATGTAGTACTTTGTTTCCTTTGTAGAAATAAAATTTAATTTACTTTCTTCAAGTTCTTCCTTTGATCCCCTAAAAATTCTGTATATTTCCTTTATAGACTCCATGTCTTGTGAGAAAATTAACTTTCCTTTGTTAATAAAAGTTATATAATCTGCTATTCCATCTAAATCTGAAGTTATATGAGTAGAAATAATAACACTTCTATTACCATCTTCTATTGCTTCTTGAAGTAGTTTTAAAATATCTTTTCTTATAATAGGATCTAACCCAGCTGTAGGCTCGTCTAATATTAAAAGTTTTGCATCATGAGATAACGCATTAGCTATCATAAGCTTAATAGCTTCACCTTTTGAAAGTTCTCCAATATATAATTTTTTATGAATTCCAAATCTTCTTAAGTAAGAATCAAAGAGATTTGAATCAAATTTAGAATAAGACTTACTAACTATTTTCTTAAAATCTTTGACATTTAAATGACCATAAAAATTTAAATTATCAAAAACAAAACCAATATTATCTTTAACATACACCTCTTCTTTAAAAATATCTTTATCAAATATTTTAATTTCTCCTTTATCAGCTTTAATTAACCCAAGAAGCATTTTAGTTAAAGTTGTTTTCCCCGAACCATTAGGTCCAATTAATCCCATGATAAATCCTTCTTCTAACTCAAAAGAAATATTATCAAGCTTAAATTTTCCTCTATCTTTGCTTACATTCTCTACCCTAATCATACTATTCTCCTTCATACAACAAATCTATCATGTTATAAATATCTTTCTTATCTAGCTTTATAGCTCTTGCTATTTTCATAATATCTTCTAACTTCTCTTCAATTTCCTTAAGCTTTTCCTCATAAATAAGCTCTTTATTAAAATAGGATACATAGCATCCCTTTCCCCCAACTGTTTCAATAAAACCTTGATTTTCTAGTTCTTCATAAGCTCTTTTAGTTGTAATAACACTTATATTTAAATCTTTAGCTAAAGACCTTATAGATGGCAACTTTTCATTAGGCTCTAATGTTCCATTTATAATTTCCTCTTTTATCGAATTAACTATCTGCTCATATATTGGAAACTTAGATGAATTACTAATTAATATTTTCATTTTTCACCTCAAATAACTATAATTACTGTATATGTATACTATATACAGTATGCACATAAAAAGTCAACTATATATTGCACTTTTTACCAAATATATTTGTATAATGCATATATAAATGATAGATACTTTTTTATTATTTATTCACAATCATATATCTAAATAAAAACATGTCCTATTCTAAATAACTAAAGGAAGTCGTGAAACGCGACTCCCTTTAAAATCCTTATAGTCCTGTTTTTATAAATTTTGCAAGGGGCTCGCGAAACGCGAGCCCCTTTCCCCATCTAAAATACTCGTAATTCAGTTAATTTACAAAGGGTCTCACGAAACGTGATATCCTTAATAAATTCATGAAAAATTCCATTTTCACAATTCAACGTAGGTGAATTATCTTTTCAACTTTTTCATTCTTTCAATAAACAAACCTTTATAGTCTCAGTAAGACTCTCCTAATAATTTATTCTTATCTCAATAGTTTCCTCTATTTGAAAATATAAAGTTTTATCTTTTATAAAAAGTTCCCAAAAATATAAATCATTTTAGTATCATAAAAATATATAATATATATTTTTGAAAAATCTTCACTTTCTCTATAATAATACTTATACTGTTCCTTAAAATTCGGTGTGTATTTTTTGTCTATGTTCAAAGATTTTATTATTTTTCCAACTTCTTGCTCTATAAATAAATTTTTTTCACTTTCCCATTCAAAATTTTTATTTATATTATTGTCATTATATTTAAGAATATGATATCTCTTTCCATCTCCTAAAAAACTCTCTCCCTCATTACTTGAATAAATTTCTTCGTAATTTTTAGACATCTCTAAATTCCAATTTGAATTTACTATATTTACGTATATATTTTTTTTGCCAATATAAATTTTAGCTGTTACTATTCCTAAAATAATAACCCCTAGCAAAATCATTATTATCATATATTTCTTTTTCAAATAAATTCCTCCTACAATATACTTATAACCAAAATCTTTTTATTCATATTAACTCTCCTCAATATTATATATATTATGACAAATTTCACTTTATCTATTTAATTTATACACAAGCTTGTCTACATAATATCATGTTTTTTTAACAAAAAATGTAGAATTTAGATGCGTATTATAAAGGGAATATCGCAATAAAATATATAATATTATATATTTTTACAATAATATTATTTTCAAGGTTTATTTCCTTAAGCGTTATTACTAATTATTAATTTAATTTTAATATTTAATATAAATGATTATTTTTCAAGATCCCTAATACATTAATATTAAGAAATCCCTTAAGATTCCCTCTTAAACAAGCTCCTTATTTAAATAAGATACATAAATGCATATGTACATAATACAGATGCTTTTTAATTAATAATTTGCAATCATATATTATAAATAAACATACTTTCTATCATAAAAAATTAAAGGAAGTCGCGAAACGCGACTCCCTTTATAAATTCATGAAAAATCCCATTTTCACAATTCAAGGTAGGTGAGTTATCTCCTCAACTTTTTCATTCTTTAATTTTTTCATCCTATAATTCAGACCAGCTGAATTATCACCTCAATTGTCCATTATCCATTATCAAATTTCCATTGATTTTATTTTTTCTCCATTCTTATGTTCTTCTCCACCATTCCCATAGCCTTATAGAATCCTATAGCGCCTTCATTAAAACTCCAAACTCCAAGTTCTAAAGCTTCAGCTCCATTACTCTTTACTAAATCATATGTGTAATCAAATAGCATTCTACCCAACCCTTGTCTTCTACTACTTTCCTTTATGCAAATTTCATCTATATATGCAAAAAACTTGTCATTTAATAAATCCATGTTTTTAATTTCTATATATCGTATCATTGTATAACCAACTATCTTTTTATTTTTAACTATTACTATAATCTCAATATCTTCATCATTTAATAGTTCCTTAAAATATGATTTACACATAGTCTTACTAGCTTCTTTATATATATCTGGTCTATTTTTGACATGAAATATGTGTAATTCCTTAGAAATATTGCTTATATATTTGTAATCTTCTAATTTAGCATGTCTTATTTCTACCCCATATCCATCACCTCATAATATTTGTATTAAAAATCTTGGGGTATTGTTACCTTATTAATTCTATAATTTAAAGTAACAATTTAAAGTCATTTTACTTATAATGATTATAAAATAATATATTAGGAGTTTATCAATGAATTTTAATGATGACGATTCGATTCTTTATGATGATGATTCTAGACTAAGACCACCTCCACTTGGAAATTTAATTCCTGGATTCCCAACTCCAGGCCCTGGTCCTACTCCAGGTTCAGGTCCTGGTGGTAATTTCCCTTTTCCTGGCTCTCAAGGTGCTCCACCTATGGGAAGTAATTTAAATATAGGTCCACCACCAAATTTTACTCCATCCAAAAACAGTTCTGGCGTTCAAAAATTAAGTTCTTCTGGTGGCCCTAAAACTAAAGCTGTAAGTCCAGGATCTATTAGTTTTTGTCTATTTAAATTTACTTATATATGGGAAACTAGTGGTAGAAATTATTGGGCATTTTTATTAAATGTAGATCGTAGGTCAGTTTCTGGTTTGCGATGGTTTAGAAATACTTGGGTATTCTTTGGTCTAGATTTAAGAAGAATAGATTCATTTATATGCTACAGAAGCGATTCTAAGTGTGACTCTGATTCAGAAAATAACTCGAATTCAGAAAATGATTCAAGCTTAGAACCCTTAATAAACAATAGGAAAGAATACTCAACTAATGGTGTAAAAAATACTTATACTAAAGTATTAACTTCCGTTGAGATTCCTGAAATAAAGAACGACTATATAATTAATTATCTAGGTGAAGTTGATGGTAATGAATTAACTACAAGAATTCCTTGTAAACAAACAAGAATAACTAATTATAGAATAGTTCTTGAATTAACATATCCTGATGAATTTAATAAACAATTGATAGATAAAATTAATTCATGTGCTATAGAAGCATCTACTGTTGCTTCAAGATATTTAGATGAATTTAGAGATAGTAAAAACTTCCTAACTCCTTTAGAAGTATTTAATTTGTCCGCTAAACAAATAGGTAAATCATTAAAAGTCTTTTCTTCAGAATTTACTAATAAATTAAAGAAACTTAAATTACCTAGAGAAGTAACAAAAGAAGTAGAATATACAATTCTTCAAGAAAAAATAGAAGAGCCTTGGAGAATCTTATAACAATGGATAATGGACAATTGAAAATTTAAAATGGATAATGAATATTTGAGAGTAGGACAATTGATAATTAACAATGGATAGTTTATAATTAAAATATAGAATAGCAAAAAGGACTGGAGTATAACAATATTGTTAATACTCCAGTCCTTCTTGTAATTAAACTTAATTTTATTAAACAGTTTCTTTCCTTTCATTATATATAGTTATTCCAAGGGTTAATGCTAATCCTCCCCATAAAACAACTGCTCCTAATGCAAAGAATGATAATGCTACTACAGTCATAATAGTGCCCCCTTTTTTAATTACTCTAATATATTTTTACTTTTCCATTGTTTTTTACTTATTATTAATGCAAGAATTATTCCAAATCCTATAATACTCCAGCCATATGCAAATATTGCTGAAAGCTCATATCCCCCATAAGGCATTTTGATTTCTGTCATTATGCTTTGCACTAACATAAAAATTAATATAGCTGGTGTTACAAACTTAACGCAAATATTCCACCACTTGCCTATTTTAAAATATGATATTTCATTTGTGTGTTCTCTAACTATATCAGGACTAGCTATCCATCCAATTAGTATAACTTCCAATAGTCCAACCACTACAATTCCGTAATTATTTATAAAATTATCTATTATATCTAATAAATATAGCCCTGCCCCTGTAGAGTATAATATTCCTATTGAAAATCCTATTAAACAAATTACTGCAACTACCTTATTTCTTGCCAATCCAAACTTATCTATAAATGGAGCTGAAACAGCTTCAATAAGTGAAACTGAAGATGTAATTCCTGCAAATAGCAAACACAAAAAGAATAATACACCTAGAAATGTTCCTACTGCCCCCATTTCAGTAAATACAGCAGGGAATACTACAAAAGCAAGTCCAACTCCACTTGATACAACTTCACTCATTGGTACACCTTTTGCACTAGACATAAAGCCTAATATAGAAAATACCGCTATAGCTGATAAAAATTCAAATCCACAATTTGCAAATGCAGTCATAAATGCACTGTTATTTATATCAGTTTTTCTAGGTAAATAACTAGAGTAAGTAATCATTATCCCCATAGCTAAACTAAGAGAAAAGAACACTTGTCCATATGCTGCTACCCAAACCTTTGGCTCCCTAACCTTTGACCAATCTGGTGTAAATAAAGTATTTAATCCTTCTGTTGCACCTTCTAAATTTACAGCTCTAATTGCTATTATTACCATTATAATTACAAGAGCTGGAAGAAGAATTTTATTTGCCTTTTCTATTCCACCTTTTATACCTTTATAACATATGAACCAACTTATAAAGCAAATAATTGCTATTCCTATTAATATAGGTAAAATTATGCCTCCCATATCAAATGGTGAGTTAGTTAATTTAATAAAATCTAAATGGAAAAATGTATCCGTATCACTTCCCCAACCCTTGTTTATACTAAATCTCAAATAATTTACTGCCCAACTTAAAATCATAGAGTAATATGTTAAAATTATAAAAGCATTTATTGTTGGCCACCATCCAAGCCATTCCCACTTTTTCTTTACCTTTGCAATTGCAAGTGGTGTTGATCCTTTATATTTATGTCCTAGTCCATATTCCAATATTAATAATGGAATACCTGCTGTAAATATAGCAAAGAAATAAGGTATTAAAAATGCCCCTCCCCCATTTGTATATGCTACATACGGAAATCTCCAAATATTCCCTAGTCCTACTGCCGATCCCACTGCAGCAATAATAAACCCTAATTTTGATCCCCATTGTTCTCTATTTTCTTCCATAAAATCGCCCCCTAAATAAAGTAATTGCTTATACAAATTACCAGTATTTAAATATATAATATATTAAAATATCAATAAAATCAATATAATATTATTAAAACATCATACATTTCCATTTATTTTTTATAAATATATATTTTACTTTATTGCTAATTATCACTTTATTAAAAACTTTTTGTAAAAAACATAAAAAAAATAAGCATCTCACAGTTTGAAGTGCTTATTTTTTATCTCTAATTTATTTGTATTTAGTTTTTTTCTTATTATTAATTCTTCTATTTTTAACTGCCTATAATAAACTCTTTATGTAGTTTCCATGTATTATCTACCCATTTAAATATACTTATATTATCAAAGTAACAATTAAATTCAAATGGATATTTATTTACATATTCCCACACTTCTTTATATATTGGCGGCACTTTTTTTGATGTTAATGTAACATGAAAAATTTTATCTTTACCATCTTTTTTATTAAACTCAATATAATCAAAATCATTTAAAACATCTATTAATTTATCATGAATAATTTTACCTTCCTTAGACATATTTACATCCATATAAATAACTCTATCGTCAAAATGATTATATTTATTCATTTTAAATTCTGCTTTTTCTTCACTTTTACTAAATTTGTATAAAGCCTCCTCTAAATCTTTTATACTTTTATCATATTCAAAAGGTGCTTTAATAGTAAAATGTGCAGGTAACTTTGATGACTTAGCTTTAAATTTTTGAAATATATCTTTTCTCATTTCATTATTAAAATCGCCTGCTTCTCCTTTTACTACACAAACTATAACATATCTCATAAGACTTTCCCCTTTCAAAAGTTTTTCTTATAAATAAATCTCTTTATCTATGCTAAATAATTAATTTATACTATATTTCTAAAAGATTAAACTATATTATTAAGTATTTTTTAAACTCAAACTTGTTTATATTTATTACATTAGGTTAGCCGATATTTTTTATTTAAATTAACGCTTTTTCTCTACTGGTAAACATTCAATTCTATAACCAATTTCTTTATTAGCCATTCTATATCCTTCATTTATCATTTCTTCCATGCTCATTTCATTTCCTAATAAAGCATCTATAGTTATTTGTGATCTATCTGGAAAATACTTATCAAGTACTCTTTCATCAATATAGTCTTGATTTTTTATTGAATAATCATCTAAAATATGCATTACATTAAATCCAGCTTCTTTTAAAGCCCTTCCAACTAATATGCTTCTATGACATCTTAT
Organism: Clostridium mucosae; assembly: GCF_024622765.1. Classification (NCBI taxonomy): domain Bacteria; kingdom Bacillati; phylum Bacillota; class Clostridia; order Eubacteriales; family Clostridiaceae; genus Clostridium; species Clostridium mucosae. The sequence goes on from NZ_JANKAF010000016.1 coordinate 75,554, forward strand.
TGGATCTTGCATTGCTCCAAGTAACGCAATTCTATATCCCTTATTACAACCATCTTTTAATCTTTTAATTCCCTTAATAAAATCTTCTTCATGAATAACTTTTTCAAAATCAGAATACCCTTCTTCATTATAAGAAACTTTATTTAGCCTTTTTGCTGCAAGCTCCTTAGCCATATAAATATATACAAATCCAGCTTTAGTCAATGTATATTTTATAGTTTCCTTATCAAATTGAACATTATATTTTGAATAAGGTGTCCCTCTAATGTCAACAACACAATTAATATCATAATATCTTAACATATCTATTAACTTTTCAACTGTATAATTTGAATGCCCTATTGTATATATATCCATTAAAACTGCACCTCCTGGATCTAGTGAAGAGTGAAAAGTTAATGTAAATCTATTTCAGACAAGCTTCAGTAGATCATATTTTATACTAATTTCATATAACTTAACTAAGTATTCAATGCCTACTATACAAAACTTAAATTCAACTTTTTCACTCTTTATCCCTTAAAACTTTTTTGATTATAATTATAAATGATAAATATAAGTTGGCGAAGATAAATAGAATATGCGGAATAAGCATATAGCGGGCAATTAGAAGGACTTGGTGAAGGAAGAACTACTAGGCCTTAGTGTTGTTGGTTTGTTTGAGCGCAGCGAGTTAACCAAAACTCTTGGCATAGCAGTTTTTCCGAGCCTAGTACTTCTTTGCTAAGCTATTTAGCTTATGGAGCATATCTATTTATCGTAGCCTTTTATATTAGCAATTTATAACTATCAGCTAAATAGTTTTAGTAGTTCTTCCTCTGTTATTGTATTTAACGTTTCTCCATTTAACATATCTCCATCTATTATTTTGCTAATTAATTCTTTCTTTTCTTCTTGTAACTTTATGATCTTTTCTTCAATAGTATCTTTAGATATAAGCTTTATTACTTCAACTATATTTTTTTGACCAAGTCTATGTGCTCTATCTGTTGCTTGGTCTTGAACTGCTGGGTTCCACCAAGGATCAAAGTGAACTACAACACTAGCTGAAGTTAAGTTTAAACCAACTCCACCAGCTTTTAAGGAAATTAAAAATATATTTTTATCTCTATTATTAAATTCATCAACTAAATTTATTCTTTCTTTTGCTTTAATACTTCCATCTAAATATAAATAGCTAATATTATCTTCTTCTAGTTTATCTCCTATCTTTTTTAATACAGATGTAAATTGTGAAAATATAATTATTTTTCTATTTGAATCTATAGTTTCTTTTATTATTTCCTTAACCGCTTTTATTTTTGCACTTTCTTCTTTAAAATCATCTATTAATAAAGATGGATCTAAACAAAGCTGACGTAATTTTGTAAGATATGATAGTATAACAATTTTATTATCTTTGATTTTTTTATTTTCTTTAAGTTTCTTTTTAACTTCTTTCATATATGAATTATAAATTTGTTTTTGGCTAAATGTCATTGGTATTAAGTATTCTTTTTCTATTTTATCTGGTAATTCATCTAGTACATCTTCTTTTAACCTTCTTAGTATAAATGGAGAAATCAGTTCTTTAAGGTTTCTTAAACTTTCATCATCTCCATTTAAAAACTTACCTTTAAATCTTTCTTCATTATATAAATATCCTGGCATAATAAAATCAAATATTGACCATAATTCTAGTAAATTATTTTCTATTGGTGTTCCTGTTAAGGCCAGTTTACAATTTGCCTTTATTGATTTAATCAATTCTGTAATTTTAGATTTTTTATTTTTAATGTTTTGTGCTTCATCAATTATACAAAAGTCGAACTTTTTATCTTCATACCATTCATAATCACTTCTTAAAGTTCCATAAGTAGTTAATAATACGTCATATTCTTTATAATCTTCTTTAACTTTCTTTCTTTCACTAACACTTCCATGAATTATTCCTACATTTAAAGTATCTGCAAATTTTTCAAATTCACTTTTCCAATTGTATACAACAGAAGTTGGAGTTATAATTAAACTTTTTTTATTCTTATTTGAAAGTAATAAAGTTATTGTTTGAATTGTTTTACCAAGTCCCATATCATCAGCTAATATTCCACCAAAGCCTAAGTTTTCTATTGATTTTAGCCAATTATATCCTTTAATTTGATAATCTCTAAGATTTGCATTTAAGTCTTTTGGAATATCGTAGTTTTGTTCTTTATTATTTAAATTATTTATTAATTCATTTATTTTTTCTTCTCCAGATATAAATGGAATTCTTTTATTTCTTATTTTATTTTCTAAATGCAATAAATTATATTTATCCACATATATTTCTTCTTTATAAACATTATTAAATAAATTTAGCTCTTCTATTGTTTTAAAAAATTCAACTACTTCCATGTCCTTTAAATCTAAGAAGTTATTTTCCTTCGTTTTATAAAATGAACTTCCTTTTTTTATTCGTTCCATTATTTCTGCTATTTCGCTATAATCTACTCCATCTATCTTATAATCAAGCTTATAATAATCATCTATTTCTTCTATTTCACTTAATATATCTTTAGATTTTATAAGCTTTATTTCACCAAACTCATTAGATAAAGTTACATTTCCAATTTTATTTAAATGATTTATTCCTTCGCTTAGTAATATGTATTTATCCTCATCATTTCCTGTAAATATAAATTTATCTTTATGCTTTATAAACTTATATCTTTCTAGCTCCATTTCTATTTTTTCCTTGGCTCTACTATCTTTCAAGCCATCTAAGCTATTTGCATAATTTATATCGATTCTGCAATATATATTTTCATTTTCTTTTTCTATATAAAATCTTGGAGTATTAACTTTGTTTATTTCAAATTTTACAGTTTCATCTATAATTATGTCCTTTGAAATTTCACCTAATATAAGTAATAATTTCTTTAAATTAGTTTCTGTATTTTTATATATTAAATTACCCTTTGCAACTAACTTATCGTATATTGTTTTATAATATTTTAATTGCTTTCCTGTAGGTAAATATATTTTCTTATCATATATCCAAACTTCTTTTTTGTCATCAATAGGTGTTGTACTCTTCTTTTGAGGATTTACTATTAAAGCTTCGCCCTTTTTCTTTAACGTAAATATTAAAGGCATATCTTCCTTATAAATAATGGAGTTATAGTTCATATAATCATAAGTTAAAACTATATTTTTATCACTATCTATAAGCTCTAAAAAACTTCTGAGCTCTTCTTTATATAATATAAAACTTCTAGCATCCACAATTCTATTTTTATTTTCTTTAAATTTTGCCTTTAAAAAATCTATAATTAAAGTATCATTTTCATTAAATTTATTATTTTCATCAAATAAAAACTTACCTAGTGCTTCTATTGCAATTGTCTTTTCTTCTCCAGCTCTAAGCTCCAAATGATATTCTTCATTTTTATTTACTTTAACTTGCTTTATCTTTATATCTAATTTTAATATTCTCTTATTAACCTCACTTTTTTCTTTATTAATATTTTCTTTATTATTTAATATTGAATAATAAAATCTATACATAGTAGCTACTAAATGACTGCAAACATAATTTTTCATTTCCTTACTGTTTTCTTCAAATTGATTACAACTACATTTAGTATCAATTATTTTATTATTAGAATCAAACTTTAAATGAGTGCTATATTCATCTTTATTTTCTAAAACTCTACCATATATATGATAAGTTTCATTTATCTTTTTACTTACAACCTTAGATACTAAACCCTTCTTAAATAAAGTTATTCCATTATTCTTTGAAATACTAGAACTTAACTTTAAAACTGAGTCCATCATAGCCTTTAAATTCATATACACCCCTCCTTTTTAAGAGTACTTAATATTATACTACTTATTTTATAGCACTTCATTTATTTTCTCTTTTTATATTATAAATTTTCAAAAAGCAAAAAAGCTCTAGGATGTATTAAGTTATAATTTGTATTTCACTTAACACATGCTAGAACTCTATATAGTATTCTATTATTTCTATATTTTAATTTTAAGTATTTCTTCTTTACTAAGTTTTGAATATTTCATTATTTTTTCAATTGGTTCATTGTCTTTAAGCATTTCCTTTGCTATTTCAAACCTTTCTTCTCTCTTTCCTTCTTCTCTACCTTCTTCTCTACCTTCTTCTCTGCCTTCTTCTATTTTCTCTCTATCACGCTCTAAAAGTGTCATAAATTCCACCTCCACATTAGGATTATTCTTAACTTCAATTACTTTTTTATGAATCTTCTTAACCAACTCACCAGTAGAAGCTTCTGCCGTTCTATCATCAGAATGTTCTACATACTTTAAGAACTCAATAAGTTCATCACTTAAATCTTTTTTAATACCTTTAGTATTTAATATAATTTTATTTGTATCATCATTTAATTTTATATTATTATCTTCAATACATACAGTTTCAAATGTATATTTATGTCTTCCAGTTCCAAATAAATCAAAAGTACATATAAATATAATATAGCTTTTAGCAAGCTTTTTATAATCATCATCCTTGCTTATTAAATCAAGATCTATATTCCCTTGATAATATCTAATTCTTTTAGGAATATTTCTATATTTACCTCGTTGCATTTCTATATTGTATTTTGTAATAATTTTATTAACTCTTTATCTTGTCCATATTTCTATATATATCTATATACATTATCTCTTTTTACAACCTTTTGCATAAAATCTTTGTCCATTTTAGGAATTACATCTGTAAGTTCTCTTTTTGTAATAGAATTTATAAATTTCAATAAATTTGTATCTGCTTGTTTTCTTAGTGCATCTTTTTTAGGGTATCCTTTTCCAAATGGTTCATCAAATAACCTTTCTAATATACATTGCAAATTAATTTCAGCTGCCCACCCAAAATTTAATCCAAGTGGAATTGAAATCGCATTACCATTGTTAATTCTTCCAAATAAATAATTAATATTGAAATTATTTTTAGGCTTTTATAATCTAATTTACTCTTAGAAAAATTTTGAGTCATTATTTTTTGTTTAATTAATAAATTGCTTCAATTTAATACAATCATCAATAAAATCTATCTCTTTATATATCCTTTTAATTTAGCAACAAATTTTATTAAATAATTAATTCCCCAAAATATAGATATAAAAAGTAAAAAACCAATAGTATAATTAATTCTATCGGCGATATAAGCATTTATTGATACAAATAAAGCATTTATACAACTTAAGATTAATTGTAATTTAAAAAAATCTTCATTAATTATTCTAAAGTCTTCAATTTTTACTGAATAAATTATTTTCTTCTTAGAAAAACAAATAAAATTATATACAATAAACAACATTGGTATAATCACACCACAAATAAAAAAAAGCATAATATCCCTCCTAATTTATTACTATTGTTTTCCTAATTAGTTTTTGTACAATTACTTGCTTTTCATATCATTAGTTTTAACATTAATTTCATAGTGCTCTGAAAAGGTAACATAATACCTATCCCAAAAACTACAGTATTAATTAGAAAAATTTTACGATATTTTAAAAATATATCAATTTACTTTATTGATATTAAACTGGTCTACATTTAATTACATATCCAGGTATACCAGCATTAAACCGTGATATTTCATGGATGGTTTAATCATCGCCATGATTTTTCTCTCTTTGATGTTATAGAATACCCATAATCTATCATTGAACTAGCATCATCATCTTCAAAGTGTAATACTATTTTCCACTCTCCAGACATTCCATCATAGACTTCAGTAACCCTTTTACCGGCATATAATATTCCACTGTCAACTACTTCTCCTTTAGGATTTATAATGTCAAATTTTAATCCATCTTCTATATTTTCACCTTTAGAACTACCTAATAATATATGAACATACTTCTTAAAAGACCCTGCATCAAAGGTAATTATATTATTATTTATGTCCATTAATTTAACACCTCTTGTTGAAGTATCCCCAATACTCGTTAGTGAAAATTTATTAAGTCCCATTGTTGAAATATAGCTAGGATTTATTTTATTTATTATAAAGGCTCCTAATAATAAAATAATAATTAATATAGATGTAATTTTTATCGAATTGTTAACTTTTCTTTTTTTCATATCTAATACATTCCTTTATACATGAATCTTTTATTCTATTAAAATTTAAATATACCTATAATTTTATTAGCACTATACAAAAAAATATTTTCACCCTATTTTTCTTTCTTTTCAATAATCATATTAAAAAATCCAATGCTAAATATTAACACCCCAACCAACATGTATGAATGGATAAATCCATTCAATAATGCATCAAATTCTCCTGTTAAATTTTTATTTGCATAAATTATCTTAAGTGTTGCATAGCCTAATGATGAACTAAAAATGATTGTAATAATTCCAGCTAAAAAATATTTAACTTGATTTTTCATAAAATTATGCTCCCTTCTATTTTTAACAATATATTATTCCTTTTATATATATTTTACCAAATAAATATTAATATGTTAATATTTTCAACATAAATACTGATATAATATATTCATTTATTGTATAATATAACTTGTACTCTTTAACTTGAATTTATAAAATGGAGGATAACATGAATTTTACTTATAAACATACAATGTATGCTTCTTTTATTGGCTATATTGTGCAAGCAATAATAAATAATTTTGTTCCATTATTATTTTTAACCTTTCAATCATCGTATAACATACCAATTTCAAAAATAACATTTTTAGTTACTTTTAATTTTGGTTTTCAATTATTAATTGATTTTCTTTCTGCAGGGTTTATAGATAAAATAGGATATAGAGCTTCTGTAATAATAGCTCATATTTGTGCAGGGCTTGGGCTAATATCATTAACAATTCTACCTGAAATTTTTAGTGATCCTTTTATTGGCTTATTAATTTCAGTTATGATTTATGCTATTGGTGGTGGATTAATTGAGGTTCTAATAAGTCCTATAGTGGAAGCTTGCCCAACAGATAATAAGGAAACTGCAATGAGTTTATTACATTCCTTTTATTGTTGGGGCCACGTTGCTGTAGTTTTAATATCAACAATCTTTTTTAGTATATTTGGAATTTTAAATTGGAGGTACCTTGCAATATTATGGTCTGTAATACCGCTTCTAAACACTCTTCTTTTTATAAAAGTTCCTATTTTACATTTGATTGAAGAAGGTGAAAGTAGATTAACAATTAAAGAACTACTTTCAAATAAAATCTTTTGGATAATGATACTTTTAATGATATGTGCAGGAGCAAGCGAACAATCTGTTAGTCAATGGGCATCTACTTTTGCAGAAAAAAGTCTTAGTGTTAATAAAGCTCTTGGAGATTTAGCTGGTCCAATGCTTTTTGCAATAATGATGGGTATATCTAGAACAGTCTATAGTAAAATAGGTGAAAAAATTAATCTAGAAAAATCTATGATAGCATCCAGTTTGCTTTGCTTTATAAGCTATCTTATTATTTCATTATCACCTTTACCTTTATTATCTCTTATAGGATGTGGTATATGTGGATTTTCAGTTGGCATTTTGTGGCCAGGCACCTTTAGTATCTCTTCATCTATATTAAAAAAAGGTGGAACTGCAATGTTTGCTTTTTTAGCACTTGCAGGGGATGTAGGCTGCTCACTTGGTCCAACTGTTGTAGGTAGAATATCTAGTATTTTTAATGATAATATAAAAATAGGAATTTTATTTTCAAGTATATTTCCAATACTTTTGATCATTGGAATAATCCTGTCTAAAACGAATAAAAAAATAAAAGTTCATAATGTATAAAAAATAAGTGGGAATTCAAGCAAATTCCCACTTATTTTTATATAATTACATTTTTAAATACTTTTATATATGTTTTATATTTCTTATTAAATATGTAAAGGTAGTTTTATAACAAACTTAGTTATGTCTTTATTACTTGTTACACTAATATCTCCATTGTTTTTATCAATTATCTCTTTTACTATATGTAGCCCAAATCCATTATCTCCATTTTTATTTTCCTTTGTAGAAAATCCTTCTTCAAAAATTCTATCAATTATATTTTTATCAATTTCCGGTCCATTATTTTGAAGGCTTATTATAACATAATTATAAGAGTAATAACTATTAATCATTAATAACCCTCTTCCTTTTAATGCTTCTATAGAATTTCTTACTATATTAGAAATAATTTTATGAAGTTCTAACTCACTTATATTAGTATCTTTTAAATCAGCCTTTTCATCTATTAGAACATCCACTTCTTTTAAATCAGTAGAGTTAACTACTTGAGATATAATAGAGTCATCAGAACTTAGAACTTTAACTTGAGTTGAAATATCATTTCCCTCTATTATTCCTTTTAATAACTCACCTAATTTTTCATAATTCTCCATTAGATATGCACCATATAAATATGAAATCTGTGAACCATAATCATGCTTTATTTTTTTTAGTTCATTAATTTTACTTTCTAATTCTTTATTTAATATATGTACCTTCTTAGAATTTTTATCTATATTTATAAAATGCCAAGAGATAAAAATAATAAGTCCACCTAATAATACAAAAATTATTTCTTTGAATACTGGATTGTCTTTATCACTAATAATACGTGAAAATGACATTATAAAATCAAATACTACTGTCCCTATTATTAAAGTAATTATAGATGAAACTCTTGACTTAATTATCAAATTTATCTTATAAATAAATTTCATATTTTTTAATACAAAATATGAAATAATAAATTGAGGCAAATACAAAATTACTATAATTGAATATACATTATCAGAACTTGAAATTTTACTAAATATTGTTAATAATATAAATGATAAATTACCGCATATTCCAATTATAGAATATATTATACTAAAACCAATGGTAGCTCCTAACGTATCATCTTTAAAGATTATATTGGTTAATATTAATTGTCCCATATGTATTATTATTATTCCTAAACTTGAATTTCCTAATAAATAAGTACTAAAGATTACAAAAAATGATGTTATTGTTATTAAAATAATTAATTGTAATTCACTCTTTTTATATTGTTTATGCACGCAATAATTTGATGCAATAATAAACATAACACTTTGAATAATACTAATTATGATATCTATCAATCCAGTAAACATATTTTACCCCCTATCTTAGTTTTTTAATTGAAGCTGATATTTCTTATGAACCTATACTCATTACAAATGTTAAAGCAATCTTTGCTAAAAATTCTTATAATACCATTAATTATTCATGTTCATTTGCCTAGTCACTCTTCTTCGCTCACCTACTAAACATTAATATACTTTATAATAAATTTATTCAAATAATTATTAGTCAAAGCAATATGAATTTTAACATCTTGATTTTGTGTATCTCTTTAATTGACACTTACTAATGTATCATACTATATACATCTATTACAATATTTCATAACATTATTATATATTTTTTGATTTCATTTTGTAATTTACATATTTTTATTTTATTATTTAAATATAATTCATATTTTATTGTCAAAATAATATATACTATTAAATATCTTGTATATTGCTTTTCTCTATAATCTTTATTATTTTTTAGTCAGTAAAAGAAATATCTCTATGAGGGAATCATATAGATTTCTTAGTTCATTAATACTTTTCTATTATAACTTTATTATGAAAATAAGGAGGAGTCTAGTTAGACTTCCTCCTTATTTTCAAATATTTCTTTATATAATATAACCCTATATTGTTTTATACTTAGAAGTAACTTTATGATAAACTTAGTTAGATTTTTATCACTAATACATCTAAAAATAACATTTCAAAATCAAAGATTATTTCATTTTTATTTAATTAATTTTATATGAACTCTCTAATTTAATTTTCATTTTGTTTCGCAAATAAAATACACATTTTATAATAGAAAATATTAAATCATCATAATATATATTTTTCTGTGTTTGTAATATTATTAAATATTACTATTACCATACTTCATTAGATTTTATATTTATTATTTAAACAATAATAAATATAAGGGGCTGTTGCAAAATGATTTTTAATCATTTTGTAGCAACCTCTTTTTTTGCATTTTAAAATTGATATTTTAGGGGTTATAATAAAAACATACTATGAAATATCTGGTTAAATATTTATTTTGT
>NZ_JANKAF010000017.1:0-76833 GCF_024622765.1 Clostridium mucosae
TTCATTAAATCAAATTTATTACCACGGAATAGTACTCGGTTTATACTGGGTGCTATTTTCGTATATTGAAGTCGTGAAACAATAATATAAGTACGCTAAAAATTATTTCAAGAAGTAGGAAATTTAGTTATAATTAAGTTGTAATACTTATTAACTAATTATAAAGCAATAATGATTTATATTGATTTAATATATCATTCATACATACTTTCAACCATAAGTTAAATATGCATATATATATTAATTGTTAATAAGTATTATATAGCTTTTAACTAATTTAACTCCTTTAACTTTTATCATGGTAGCATTCAGTTTATACTGGGTGCTATTTTCGTATAATAGTGTAAAATATACGTTAAATACTATTTTATAGATGAATAAAATTAGATATAATTAAAAAAATATAATACTTAATAATAGATTTGTATGTGCATGTAGTTATTTATCTTTGAAACTTCTAATTAGGTTATAAGTATTATATATACCTTTTTAATATTTATCCGTGGAGCACTCGGTTTATACTGGGTGCTATTTTCATGTTTAAATACAATGAAAAGCAGCATACCAATATAAGTATGTTGCCGAAGATAATGTTAAAAATAACAAAATGATTTAAAAGGTCTTTACAGTAATAGTATGTTTTAAAAATAAGATGATATGCATATAAATTATTTAAAAAGAAAAAAGCCATCATAAGACGGATCTCATATAAGGGTTATGCCTATAATAGTTTTCCAAATAAAATATCCAAAAATTTAATTTATGTCAAGTGTCGTTTTGACGTCAAAAAATCGTCAAAAATATATTTCATTGTAATTCAAAAAGATGAAATATCAGTATTTTCAAAATTAATTAAAATACTGATATTACCTATGTTTATTGGTTGTTTTTAAAAATATTTCTTTTGAAAATATATTTGCAATTAAAAATTTAAAATGAAAGATGCAAAATGAAGATAAAATGTACTACAAAGTAGTTTGAAGAAAATATAATTTAAGGGATGTCTGAGACATTCCTATTTTTTATGTATAATTCGTATATAAATTCCTAAAAATAAGAATAGTAGATTAAAAGATAATTAAGTAAGGATTGACAAAAATTATATAATAAAATAATATTTAATTGATAATGAATATCAATATTGATTAATAGAATAGGTGGTGTTATGTATGGATAAAATTGAATTTTATAAAGACTTATTCAATATAGAAAATGAAGAATCTATAAAAAAGTTCTTATTATATAATAGTTCCTTGGTGATAGCAGGCGTTAAACCTTCAGCAACTGTAACTATAAATAAAAAGTTAGAAAAGTTATATAAAACTTGGATTCAAGATGGGAAATCATTTTTAAAATCTATAAATTTAAGCTTTATTAATTTAAGAGAAGATGATAATGCCTCAATAATACTAATTTATAATAATGATATTCTAAAAAAGCATATATTTAAGCCTGAAAATATGGATTTTTTAATTAAACTTGGATATAAAAGAAATAATAATATTTCTTATTATATAGAATACTTAAAAGAAAGATATGAGAAATTTAAATGTCCTCATGAGCTTGGTATATTTTTAGGAATTCCAATTAATGATGTAAAAGGCTTTATGCAATGTAGTTATAAGAAGTGTTTAGGGTGTGGATATTGGAAAGTTTATAGCAATTATGAAAAGGCATTAGAAATATTCGATATATATGATGATGTAAGAGAAAAGACAATGGATAAAATTCTAGAAGGAGAACCTATTGATTCAATAGTAAACAATATAATTTTTAGTAACTACGATAATATTAAGTTTTGCATATAAGCAAAATTTTATAAATTGAGAATATAGAGGCTATGATAAATAGATATGTTCCTATAAATAATTAGGAAAAACTACTATGCCAAGAGTTTTGGTTAACTCGCTGTGCTCAAACAATTAAGCAACACCAAGGCCTAGTAGTTTCTCCAACACCAAGTACTTCTAATTGCTCGCTATATGCTTATCCCACAGTCTATTTATCTTCGCCAACTTATATTTTGCTACTTAAAATTACCCAAAAATGAATTAGCCTCATTAATGATATGTATTCGAAATTATATAAAAATCGGAAAGTTAATACATATCATTAAGAGTAACTATTATTATAAACAATTGAAAAGAAAGAGGGGATATTAAATGAGTATAGTTGTAATTGGTGGTCACGATAGAATGAGTAGGGATTATTTAAATATCTGTAAAAAATATAAATGTAAGGCTAAAATATTTACTCAAATGAAAGCTGGGCTAAATGATAAGATAGGTAGCGCGGATGTAATAATATTATTTACAAACATAGTATCACATAAAATGGCTATAAAAGCAAAAAAGGAAGCTGAAAGAAAAAATATAAGAGTAATTAATAATCATAATAGTACTGTTCATTCTTTAGAGGAAATTATAAAAAATATAATATAACGATGTTCATAAAAAATTAACAATAAAAATATAATATATAATTGAAAATGAATATCAATTACAGTATACTTTTGTACTGTAATTATCAAATGAAATTTAATATCAATGAAATGGGGGATTTATAATATGATGATCAATAAGAGGCTTATAAACCTTTGTAATGACTCTAAAAAGTATATTGGCTTCACTATATTTATGAATTGGCTTGCTATTATCTGTAATATTATAATAATACTGCTTATAGGACAGTTTATTAATAATATTTATTCTGGTGAAACAACTAGCATAGCAGATAAATCTATTTTTATATCTGGAGCAATAATATTCCTATTATTATGTTTAAGATTTATTTGCAATATTTTATATGCTAAATTTTCAGATTTGGCATCAACAAAAGCAAGAATGACTTTAAGAGAGCTTGTTTATAAAAAATTATTGAAGTTAGGAAATGGATACAGCAATGTAGAAAGCACTTCATCCATAGTTCAAGTAATGGTAGAGGGAGTAGAACAATTAGAAATTTATTTTGGGAAGTATCTACCACAATTTTTCTATTCATTATTAGTTCCAGTAACATTATTTGTATTTATGAGTTTTATATCATTTAAGGCAGCTTTAGTATTCATTCTTTGCGTACCTCTTATCCCAATATCAATAATTGCAATAATGAAAATTGCAAAGAGAATATTAAAAGATTATTGGAAGAGCTATTCAGATTTAGGTGGTACATTCTTAGAAAATCTTCAGGGATTAACAACTTTAAAGGTTTTTAATATGGATGAAGAAAGACATCAAAAAATGAATACAGAAGCAGAAAAGTTTAGAAAGATAACAATGAAGGTTTTAAGTATGCAACTAAATTCTATTACAATAATGGATTTAGTAGCCTTTGGTGGAGCAGCTGCTGGGACAATAGTTGCACTAATTCAATTTAGTAATGGGGAACTTAATCCTGGAAGTTTACTTGTAATAATTTTATTATCTTCAGAATTCTTTATACCATTAAGACTTTTAGGGTCATACTTCCATATAGCAATGAATGGTATGGCAGCATCTGATAGAATTTTTGGAATACTAGATGCTAAAGAAAGAGAAAAAGACATAGACACTAATGTTAAAGAAATAGCTGGTGATATCACAGTTGAATTAAACAATGCTAGCTTTAGTTATGATGGAGAAAGAGAAGTTCTAAATGGCATAAATATGAAGATAACTCCAAAAGGAATGGTTGCGATTGTAGGGGAAAGTGGTTCAGGTAAAAGTACTATTGCATCTATAATTTTAAATAACTATAAAGTTAATAAAGGAAAAGTATTATTAAATTCAGTTGATATAGAAAAGATTGATTTAGATACTATTTATGAAAATATAGCCTTAATATCAACTAATAGTTATATATTTAATGGAACTATTTTAGATAATTTACTTATAGGAAAGAAATATGCAACTAATGAAGAAATAAAAAATGCATTAAAGCTTGCTAGACTAGATAGTTTTGTAGATAGTTTAAAAGATGGATTGAATACAAATGTAGGTGAAGGCGGAAGTGCTTTATCAGGGGGACAAAAGCAAAGATTAGCACTTGCAAGAGCTATTTTAGCAAATAGAAAGATGATAATATTTGATGAAGCAACTTCTAATATAGATGTAGAAAGTGAAGAAGCTATTTGGGAATCTATATATGATCTTTCAAAAGAAAAAACTATATTAGTAATATCGCATAGATTAGCAAATGTAAGAGGAGCTAAAAATATATATGTTATGAATAAAGGAATATTATGTGAAGAAGGTACTCATGAAGAGCTTATGAAGCTTAATAGATATTACTACAGCATGGTTGATAAGCAAAATGAATTAGAAGAAATTAGGGAGGTTTGTTAGATATGAAAAGAAGATCAGGCTTCCAAATAATGAAAAGATTAATAGTTGAGTTAAAACCATTAGCACCTGTAATGGTAATTACTATATTTATGGGAGTATTAGGCTTCCTTGCTGCAATTTCTATAGCTTCTTTTGGCGCTGTAGCACTAGGTGCATATATAGGAGATATAACTTTTATAAGCTTCAAGGGAGCAATGATAGTTATGGCTATTTCTGCACTTTTTAGAGGGTTCTTAAGATATGGAGAACAACTATCAGGGCATTATATAGCTTTTAAAATACTGTATATATTAAGAGATAAGATATTTACTGTATTAAGAAAATTAGCACCAGCAAAATTAGAAGGAAAAGAAAAAGGAAATTTGATTGCATTAATAACTTCTGATATAGAGTTATTAGAAGTATTTTATGCACATACAATAGCACCAATTTCAATTGCTATAATTACAAACTCAATTATATCAATAATTTTATTTAATATAAGACCAGTATTTGGTGTGTTAGCTGCTATATTCTTTTTAATAGTTGGTTTTGTAATACCTTATGCTTCATCAAGTTTTGCAAAAGAAGCTGGAGTAAATTATAGAAATATATTCGGTGAAAGTAATAATTATATTCTTGATTCATTAAGAGGATTAAAAGAAGTATTATTATTTAAAAATGGTAAAGAAAGGTTAAATAAGATAAATGAAAATTCAATTAGACTTAATAAGAGTTTAGAAAAAATAAAAAAGCATGAAGGAGTAATTAGAGCAACAACAGATATTACAATAATGATTGCAATATTAACTTTTGTACTAATTGGGACAAGCGAATATTTATCAGGGAATATAAGTTTTACTACTGCTATAGTTTCAATAGTAATAATAGCTTCATCTTTTGGACCAGTAGTTGCTTTAAGTAATTTATCAAATACATTACTTCAAACTTTTGCTTGTGCAGAAAGAATCTTTGCTCTTTTAGATGAAAAACCTCAAGTGGAAGAAGTAAGTGGTAAAGAAGACATACAAGGAAATGATATTGAATATAAAAGTGTAAGCTTCTCATATCCAAATAGAAAAGAAATGATATTCAATAATGCATCTTTAAACATAAGAAAGGGAGACAAGATTGCATTAATAGGGGAAAGTGGAATTGGTAAGAGTACATTCATAAAACTAATAATGAGATTTTGGGATGTTAATAGCGGGGATATAAAATTAGATAATATAGATATAAAAGATATTAATACAGAATCACTAAGAAGTTCTCAAACATTAGTTAGCCAAGAAACATATTTATTTAATGAATCAATAAGAGAAAATATAAAAGTAGGAAATAAAAATGCTTCTGAAGCAGAAATAATAGAAGCAGCAAAGAAAGCCTCAATTCATGATTTTATATTAAGTCTTCCAAAAGGATATGAAACTAGGGTTTCAGAACTTGGAGGGAATTTATCTTCTGGAGAAAAACAAAGAATTGGATTAGCAAGAGCTTTCTTAAAAGATAGTGATGTATTAGTATTAGACGAGCCAACTAGTAATTTAGATGCTTTAAATGAAGGGGAAATATTAAAAGCTATAAATGAAAATTGTAAAGAAAAAACTATTATATTAATTTCTCATAGAAAATCTACAACAGCTATTTGTGATAAGGTATATAAATTAGAAAATAAGCAAATTAAGATAAGTTAAAGTAAGTAAATTTAAATTTTAAGAGGATGTAAAAGTCCTCTTAATTTAAAGAAGTACTTGATAATGATTATTAAATTCATGGGGGATATATGACTAAGATTGAAAGAGAAAAAAAGACAATAGAGCTTATGATAAAAATATATTGTAAAAAGAAGCATAGGGAAAAAGAGTTATGCGCTGAATGTAGCGAATTGCTTGAATATGCTTTGAAGAGACTTACTTATTGTAAATTTGGTGAAGAAAAGAGTACTTGTGGTAAATGTCCAATACATTGTTATAAAAAGGATATGAAAGAGAAAATTAAGAGGGTTATGAGGTTTTCTGGTCCAAGACTAATTATATATAATCCAATAGAGTTAATTAGGCATATTACGTACTAACTTAAATAATAATTGAAGGGGAGATATTATTATGAAGTCAATAAAAAAATATATTTATATAACAGTAGGACTAATTTCAGTAGTATTAGGTGCTATAGGGGTAGTACTTCCAATATTTCCAACAACACCATTTTTACTATTAGCATCATATTGTTTTGCAAAGGGATCAGATAGATTTAATACTTGGTTTATAGGAACAAAGCTATATAAAAATCACTTAGAATCCTTTGTAAAAGAAAGAACTATGACACTAAAGGAGAAAATATGTATCTTAGCATTTGCAGATTTCATGTTAGCATTTCCTTTAATACTTATAGATAGCTTATTCATGAAGGGGGTGATAGTAGTACTTATACTATTTAAATTCTATTATTTCATCTTTAGAATAAAAACTATAACAGCAGAAGAAAAAGCAATAAGAAAATTAACACAAGAAAATTAGTTGGAGGAACAATGGAAAGAATATCATCATCGCTATTTATGTTATCATTATTATTTTATTATATACCTAAGATATTTAAAATAAAGAAGATAAACTTTGTAAAAACGCATATTTATCTTGGGACTATATCTGTATTAGCAATGTGCTTTGCATTAATACAAAAAATAGGTCAAGATGATTTCATAAAATATATTGGTTTTACTGGAATAATGATTGCTATTGGAGTAACAGGATACTTTTCAACTAAAAAGCCTAAGACATATAAGAAACCTCATATTATTTGTACTGTAGGATTTTTTGTTTATCTATTTACAGTTATAGCTATATTAAAATAATCTTAAATAATTACAAATAAATATGTTACTTAAATTTGGGGTATCAAAATAAGTATAGTGTTTATGAAAATCTAAATAGCTTTAAATATTTAGATTTCAAGAAGACTATATTTTTATAGCTATATATGAATAGCTTTAATTTTAGAAATAGGTTAAGGCTAGAAAAATATACATTTATAGAAACGTACTTTTATATCTGAAAAGTATGTTTTTTTATAGAAAAATTAGTTTTGTGACTTTGTTACAGTCAAATTTGAAGAATGAGAATATACTTATATCATAGAGTAAATAATACATTATTGGAGGAAATAGAAATGAATAATATAAAAGTTTACACAACTAATACTTGTCCATGGTGTACAAAAGTAAAAAATTATTTAAAGAGTAAGAATATAAATTATGAAGAAGTTAACGTAGGATTAAATAGAGCAGCAGCTATGGAAATGGTAAATAAAAGTGGACAAATGGGAGTTCCTGTTTTGGATATAAACGGGAAAATAGTTGTTGGTTTTGATAAAAACACAATAGATAATTTATTAGGACTATAATATTAAATAATTATCAAAAACATTGATAAAGAAAAAAAGTAAAGCTAAAATAGAATTAGTTTTACTTTTTTTATTTTTAAGAATTTTATGAGGTAAGAGTATGGAGTTAAGAAAAAAGGTTATAGAAAATTATCCGTTTTTAACTGATTTAAGTGAAGAAGTATTAGAAGAATTTTTTAAGAGGGTTATTGTAAATACCTATGAAGTTGGACAAAGTATGTTTAATAATAAACAAAGTTGTATAGGATTTTCTTTTATATTAGATGGTAGAATAAGAATTTATAAACTTGGTGATGATGGAAAAGAGATAACTTTATATAGATTGGGTAAGGGAGATAATTGTTTTAACACAATATTATGTGCTTTAACTGAATCAGAAGAAACTTCATTTTCTGAGGTAGAAGAAAATGCAGTGATTGCTTTATTACCAATGGATTTTTTTAAGAGACATTTATTAGATAATAGTAGCTTCTTAAAATATATATTTAAAAATTTATACAATAAGTTTGAAACCGTAGTAGAAGGATTAGAAAAAGTTACATTTGACAGTATAGAAAATAGAATTATAAATTATTTTAAAGAAAAAATGAATGATAATAATGGTGGAAAAATAATTTATACAACTCATGAAAAAATTGCTGCAGATATAGGATCTTCAAGGGAAGTAGTAAGTAGGAGCTTAAAATCATTAGAAAAAAGAGAAATATTAGAACTTGGAAGAGGAAAGATAAAAATAAAAAATTGGATTTTTTAAATTAGTATTGACATTTAGGTAACAATATCTTAAAATTTGAATATAGTAATATTATTGACACAGAAATAACAATGATATGTGTAGTTAATATGTAAGATGAGAAGAGGTGATATCTTGGACAGTAATTACAAACAATACGAGGATATAGCAGAATTTTTAAAAGTTTTAGCTCATCCAGTTAGACTTTGTATAGTAAAAAATCTTTTAGAAAAGGGTTCTTGTAATGTAACTAATATGCATAGTTGCTTAGGTATGCCTCAATCTACAATTTCTCAACATCTTCAAAAGCTAAAGAGTGTTGGAATAATTAAAGGTGAAAGAAACGGACTTGAAATAGTATATGAAGTAGTTGATAAAAGAGCTGAGAAAATTATACAAGCTCTTATAGAAGAATAATATTCAAATTATTTATCAATAATTTAAATTTTTAATAGTGTAAAGTTGCTAATTTAGAACAGCTAAATTATAGCTGTTCTTTAAATTTAAAATAAATATCGTAATATTATAATATAACAATAATTAATTGAATGAATATTATATTGATTATAGATATGAAAAATTTAGAAAGAATAATATCAGCAGATTTAGGAGGATTTTTAATGAATAAGAAAGTTTTAATAGTTGGAGGAGTTGCAGGTGGAGCATCTGCAGCAGCTAGACTTAGAAGATTAGATGAAAATATAGAAATAGTAATGTTTGAAAAAGGTGAGTATATTTCCTTTGCAAACTGTGGACTTCCTTATTATGTTGGTGAAGTAATAAAAGAGAGAGATGCTTTACTTCTTCAAACGCCAGAAAAGATGAAAGATAGATTTAATATAGATGTAAGAATCAATAGTGAAGTTATACAAATTAATGCAGATGATAAAAAGGTAAAAGTAAAAACACTTAATAATGAAGAATATGAAGAAAGCTATGATTATTTAGTTTTATCACCAGGAGCAAAACCAATAAAACCTAATTTACCAGGAATAGATAGTAAAAAAATATTTACAGTTAGAAATGTTCCAGATACAGATAAAGTAAAAGCTTTTGTAGATTCCAAAGGTACTAAATCAGCCGTTGTTATTGGTGGTGGATTTATTGGAATAGAAATGGCAGAGAACTTAAGGGAAAGAGGTATTGAAGTAACATTAGTAGAAGCAGCACCTCATGTTATGGCACCTTTTGATTCTGAATTTTCAAGCTTAATTGAAAAAGAATTAAATTCTAATGATATAAGTATCATGTTAAATGAAAAAGTTAATGGATTTGAAGAAACTGATAATTTTATAAAGGTTAAGCTAGAAAGCGGAAAAGAAATAGTTGTTGATATGGTTGTTTCAGCTATTGGGGTAACTCCAGATACTACATTCATAAGAGAGAGTGGTATAGAACTTGGAGAAAGAGGTCATATAATTGTAGATGATCACATGAGAACTAATAAAGATGGAGTATATGCGGCTGGGGATGCAGTAGTTGTAAAAGACTATGTAAATGGAAATGAAGCATTTATACCACTAGCAGGACCAGCAAACAAACAAGGAAGAATAATAGCTGATAATATAGCAGGTTTAAATTCAGCATATAAAGGAACTTTAGGAACATCTATAATAAAAATATTTGATATGGTTGCAGCTTCAACAGGAAATAATGAAAGAACTTTAAATAGATATGGAATTAAATTTAATAAGGTATATTTACATCCAATGAGTCATGCTGGATATTATCCAGATGCTACACCGCTAACAATAAAGGTGATATATGATGTTGAAGGTAAAATACTTGGAGCTCAAGCTTTAGGATATGAAGGTGTAGATAAATTTATAGATGTAGTAGCAACATCAATTAAGTTTGGTGGAACAATGGAAGATTTAGCAGAACTTGAACTTTCATATGCACCACCGTTCCTATCAGCAAAATCACCAGCAAATATGGCAGGTTTTATAGCTCAAAATCAAACCAAAGGACTAGTAGATGTTATAAACATAGAGGATTTAAATAAATTTGATTCATCAAAGCAAATTTTATTAGATACAAGAGATAAGCAAGAAGTAGAGCTTGGAAAGATAGAAAATTCAATAAATATACCAGTTAATGATTTAAGAAATAATTTAGATAAGCTAGATAAAGATAAAGAAATTTTAGTTTATTGTGCAGTAGGAATAAGAGGTTATATAGCAGCTAGAATATTAAAGGCTAATGGCTTTAAAGCTAGAAACTTAAATGGTGGTTATAAGTCTTATGTGAACTGGAACTACAAAGCAAAAGTTTTTGAAAGTAAAAATAATATAAATAATAGTGAAAATGGAGATTCTGTAATGAAAGAAGTAGCAGCTGATAAGGTAAGAGAATTAAATGCAACAGGATTATCTTGTCCAGGACCTTTAATGCAAGTAAAAGCAACTATGGATGATATGAATGATGGAGAAGTCTTAAAGGTAAAGGTATCAGATGAAGGATTCTGTAGAGATATAGAAGCTTGGACTAAGAAAACTAATAATAGACTTATGAATTTAGATAAAAACAAGGGAATTATAGAAGCAACAATTATGAAGTGTTCAGATCAAATTCTATCTGGAACTGAAATTTCTAATACTTGTACTACAGTTCAAAATAATAATGGTCAAACAATGGTTGTATTTAGTGGAGATCTAGATAAAGCTATTGCTTCATTTATAATTGCTAATGGTGCAGCTACAATGGGCAAAAAGGTAACTATGTTCTTTACATTCTGGGGATTAAACGTACTAAGAAAGCCTGAAAAAATAAAGACACCTAAAAATATAATAGAAAAAGCATTTGGTATGATGATGCCAAGAGGTAGCAAAAAGCTTGGACTATCAAGAATGAATATGGGTGGAATGGGCGCTAAAATGATTAGAGGAGTCATGAAAAATAAAAATATTCAATCATTAGAAGACTTAATGGATGCAGCTATAAAAAATGGAGTAGAAATAGTAGCATGCACAATGTCTATGGATGTTATGGGAATTAAAAAAGAAGAGTTAATAGATGGAATAACTTATGGCGGCGTTGGATACTATCTTGGAGAAGCCGATGATGCAAATGTCAATTTATTTATATAATTAAAATAGCATATTTCAATCTAAAAAGGAGCTGTATAACAGCTCCTTTTTAGATTGCAAGTAATCTTTATTAAAATATATATTGCTTTAGTTATTAAAGTTGATTATTTAATGATGAAATAGTATCATCAAGCTTTTCTAAACTTGTAGCTTGAAGATCCATATTTGCAGCAATTTCTTCACATAATGCAGAATGCTCTTGAGAAATGGTAGAAACCCTTTCTATGATAGATAAAACATTATCTTTTTCAGAAGAAGCTACAGTTAGATTTTCTATGCAACTATCAATTTCTTGAATTGAATCACCTATTGATGATTTTATGTTTGTAAAGCTACTCTTAGTGCTAAGAAGAGTCTTTTGTTGATTATCAATTGCTGAACTACCAGCTTGCATTGCTTTAGAAGTATCAAGAATATCAGATTTTATATCATCTAATATTTTAGTAATACTTTCAACTGATTGTTTTGAGTTTTCAGCTAGTTTTCTAACTTCACCAGCAACTACAGAGAATCCTCTGCCTGCTTCCCCTGCTCTTGCAGCTTCTATTGCAGCATTTAAAGAAAGTAAATTTGTTTGGCTTGCAATTTGACTTATAGAATCTGTTATAGTATTTACTGATTCTAGCTTTGATACAAGAGAGTTTACTGTTGAACTAACTATAGTAAAAGCGTGTTGTAAAGATTTTAATGATTCATCTAAATCAGTAAATGTATTTAAGCCTTCATCTGCAACTTTATCAGTATCTAAAACAGCAATTTGAACATTTGTAACGTTATAAGCTAATTGTTCCATACGGCTATTAAAGTTTTCTAAAATGTTGCTTACATTATTAATTTCTTCTGCTTGAGTAAGAGTTGCAGTTGTTAAGTTAGATAATGAGTTATTAACATCTTGAATTGCATTAGAAATACTAGAACTAGTATCACTTAACATAACCATCTCATTTTTTAAATTCTCATTTGTATTTTCTTTTTCATCAATATTATTTGCAATAAAATCATCTGAAACTTCTTTAGTAACATCATTCATTGATATATTTTTTTTCTTTGATTTAGAAAATAAACCCATATTAGTACCTCCTAATTTTATCTTTTCCATCTCGAGCCATTTCTTTTACTTTTTGGGGTGCACCTATGGATGTAATGACTTCTGAAAACCATCTTAAGGCTGATGTATCGTCCCCAACTCTTCTATGTAATTCACCTATTAGGTACATAATAGAAAACCTATCCAATCCATAAACTGGTAGCTTTTCATTTATAAATGTATCATTAAAGGCAATTAATGCTTGATTTATATAGTTTTTTTCATTAACTTCATCCATTAATAACCTATACATCCAAGCAATTTTTAAACAAAGCATAGCTTTTGTACTATTTTTACTTTCAATAACTAGTGAGTTAACTAAAGCTAATTTGTATCTTTCGATTGAAATTTTTTCAGTGAAAGGAATATCGTATTCACGATTAACCCATTTAGGAGTAATTTTTTCCTTTACTAGCTGTATTTGAAAGTCTCTAATTTTATTAAAGTCCGTTTTAAGAGCTGCGTAACCACAGCTTGGACATAGCCATACTTCATAAAGATATGGATTTTCAACTGAATATCTTATAAACAAATCAGAATCTCTAGAAGTAACTCTAGGGGCATTGACTTTTACAGTTGGTGTTTTAAAGGAATTTTCACAAACTGGACAATTAACTTCTTTGAGAAATAAGTTTTTAGTTGCTTTATCACTATTATCGTCTTTTTTTATTGAATCTTTAGTTTGTACACTCTTTAATGAGCTTATCATAAGTTACCACCTCGGCATTCTACATATATCTAATTATAACATATTATAACAAATTTGTAGCTAAAACAATTACAAATACAAAAAATAACTTATAAATACATTTTAAAATAATAATCTACAAATTTAATAGTATTATGATGTAAAATAGTAAATAGAATTATTTGAGTACACAATAAAATTAAAATAATATATATTAATTAAGTGTGAGATATCTTTGAAATTAATGATTAGTAATAAGTTACATTTTAACTATATAGGGTAAAATCTGTATTTTATCCTATATAGTTAAATAATTTAATTACACAATTTGATATTTTTGATATAATATTTAGGGTGAAGTTTGAAAAGGGTGATAAGATATGGCGATTCAAGATTGGAAAAGTTTTTTTATGCCTTATGAACAGGCTGTAGATGAATTAAAGGTAAAGCTTAGAAGTATTAGAAAGGAATATAGAAAGAAAAATGAATATTCTCCAATAGAATTTGTTACTGGAAGAGTAAAAGAAATTTCTAGTCTTCTAGAAAAAGCTAATAAATTTGAAATTCCTTTAGATAGGCTTCAATATGAAATTGAAGATATAGCTGGCATTAGAATAATGTGCCAATTTGTAGATGATATAGATAGAGTTGTAGAAATATTAAGAGCAAGAAAAGATATGCAAATTCTTTATGAAAAGGACTATGTTAGAGGTGTAAAGGAAAGTGGATATAGAAGTTATCATATTATAATTAAATATCCAATAAATATGGCAGAAGGTCAAAAAGAAATACTGGCTGAATTTCAGATAAGGACTTTAGCTATGAATTTCTGGGCAACAATAGAGCACTCATTAAATTATAAATATAAGAAACAGCTTCCCGATAATGTAAGAGAAAAGCTAAAAAGAGCAGCAGATGCAGCATTTGAGTTGGATGAACAAATGCTTGATATTAAAGATGAAATTAAGGATGCTCAAAAGCTATTTGAAATAAAATCAGACATAATTTCAAATATTATGCATAATATATTAACTCTTATATCGCTAGGAAAATTTGCGGAAGCAAGTAGATATGAAAGTTCATTAAATAAGCTAATAGAGGATGGAGAAATATATGAACTTAATAATTTATTGGTATCTATAAAAAGGGATGTAAATAAATATAGAGATTGAATTTAATCTTAAGAGTATGATTTTTAGTAATCATACTCTTTTTTTATCAATAAATAGATAGCTATATCTTATATGAAGACTATCTATTTATTAATTAATGTATAAAAATATAGATAAATTCTCCAAAAGTATATTGACATTGATAATCTTTATCAACTATAATAATAATCAGTTGATATAGATTATCAAGTAACGGGAGTGAGTATATGACTAAAAAATCTTTATTGGCTATTACTATTATTCTATCAGTAATATCCATATTCGTTGGAGTATCAAATATAAATATATTTAATATGGGAACTTCCGAAATAGAGGTTCTTATGATAAGCAGATTGCCTCGTTTAATCAGTATATTAGTTGCTGGAGTGGGGATGAGTATAAGTGGTGTGATAATGCAGCAAATAAGTAATAATAAATTTATTTCACCAACTACAGCAGCAACAGTAGATTCTGCAAAGCTTGGAGTTTTATTTTCTATAATAATATTTACATCTGCTAATATATTTCAAAAGATGATTTTATCTTTCATATTTTCTTTAGTGGGAACTTTTATGTTTATGACGATACTAAAGAAAATAAAAATAAAAAATGTAATTTTTATTCCACTTGTAGGAATTATGCTAGGAAATGTAATAGGATCAATAACAGATTTCTTTGCATATAAGTACAATTTGACGCAAAGTATGGGAGCTTTTTTACAAGGCAGTTTTTCAACAGTATTAAAGGGTAACTACGAAATATTATATTTAAGCATACCGTTAGTAATTATTGCTTTTGCATATGTACATAAATTTACTTTAGCGGGTATGGGAGAAGAAATGTCAGTAAGTCTTGGATTGAATTATAAAAGAGTTACTAATATAGGAGTTATAATAGTAGCTTTAATTTCTTCTTTAGTTGTAATAACAGTAGGCAGTATTCCTTTTGTAGGATTAATAATACCTAATATAGTTTCTATATGGAAAGGGGACAACCTTAAAAATAACATGCCTATAGTGGCTTTACTAGGTGCAAGCTTTGTTTTAGCTTGTGATATTATAAGTAGATTAATTATTGCACCATATGAAGTGCCTATAGATTTAACAATTGGTGTTATTGGAGCTGTAATATTCCTTTATTTAATATTTAGGAGGAATAAATAATGAGAAATAATAAGAAAAAAATAATTATAATGCTAATAATTGCAATAACATTTCTAACATTGTTTGTAGTGTGGGGATTAAATGCAAAAAATTATAGATTTAATTTGTCTCTTAGAATTCCAAAAGTATTAGGCATATTAATAGCAGGAGCAACAATTTCGGTAGCATCGTTACTATTCCAGACAATAACAAATAATAGAATTATAACGCCAAGTATTATTGGCTTAGATGCTTTATATAATTTAGTACAAACCATAGTAGTGTTTATATTTGGATCTACATCAATATTCATGGTTAATAAAACAATTAACTTCTTAACTTCAGGTACCTTAATGGTAGTTTTGGCAATGATTTTATTTAAAGTAGTTCTTAAAAGTGGAAAAAACAATATCTTCTTTTTATTATTAGTAGGTACAGTAGTTGGAACATTATTTAGAAGCTTATCATCATTTATGCAGGTTTTAATAGATCCAAATGAATTTGATGCACTTCAAACAAAGCTATTTGCTTCATTTAGCCTAGTTAATACAAAGATAATATTTATTTCTATTGTAATATTAGTAATAATGGCAGTTATTCTATATAAAGATTTTAATAAATTAGATGTTATGTCATTAGGTAGAGAACAAGCTATAAACTTAGGTGTTGATTACGATAAATTCAGCAAAGAAATATTAATGTTTGTGGCTATACTAGTTTCGTTATCAACAGCGCTAGTTGGACCTATTACATTTTTAGGAATAATAGTTGTTAATTTAACTTATGAAATAACTAAAACTTATAAACATTCAGTTCTTCTTATAGTTGGTACACTTATAAGTATAATTGCTTTAGTTGGAGGCCAATTCTTGGTGGAAAGATTATTCAACTTTAATACAACTATAAGTATAATAATTAACTTTATTGGAGGAATTTACTTTATAAATCTATTATTAAGGGAGAGTAAGTTATGATAGAAGTAAGAAATATTAGTAAAAGTTATGGAAGTAAAAAAGTTCTAGAAGATGTTTCTTTTAACATAGAAGAAGGTAAAATAACTTCCTTTATAGGGCCTAATGGTGCTGGTAAAAGTACTGTTTTATCTATAATATCAAGACTTATGGACTCAGATTCAGGAGAAGTTATTATAGATGGCAAGGAAATAAAAAAGTGGGACTCTAAAGAGTTATCAAAAAAATTATCAATATTAAAGCAAAGTAATAATTTAAATATAAGACTAACTATTAGAGAACTTGTTTCATTTGGAAGGTTTCCATATTGTGAAGGAAAGCTAAAAGAAGATGATGAAAAATTTGTTGATGAAGCTTTAGATTATATGAAGCTTACAGATATTCAAGATAAGTACCTTGATGAGTTAAGTGGTGGACAAAGGCAAAGAGCATATATTGCAATGATAATTGCTCAAGATACTGATTACATACTTTTAGATGAGCCGCTAAATAATTTAGACATGAAGCATTCAGCTGAAATGATGAAAATGCTTAGACAAATGGTTA
Source organism: Clostridium mucosae (assembly GCF_024622765.1). Classification (NCBI taxonomy): domain Bacteria; kingdom Bacillati; phylum Bacillota; class Clostridia; order Eubacteriales; family Clostridiaceae; genus Clostridium; species Clostridium mucosae. Next base: position 17,108 of record NZ_JANKAF010000017.1, read on the forward strand.
ATGATTTAGGAAAAACTATAATAATAGTTATTCATGATATAAATTTTGCATCTTGTTATTCAGATACTATTGTAGCATTGAAGGATGGGAAATTAGTAAATCATACAATAACAGAAGAAATGATAACAGAAGATAGTCTAAGCTGTCTTTACGATATGAACTTTAATATTAGAGAAGTAAATAATCAAAAAATATGTATTTATTTCTAAAAAACATTAGTATGTAAAAATAAAATTTATATAAAAGAAAAAAATGGAGGTAAATTTAATGAAAAAGAGACTTGCAGTCATATTAAGTATGGTTATGTTATTAATGGTAGGAGTAGTAGGTTGTACTTCAGGTGATAAAAAAGCTGAAGAATCAGCACAAGAAGAAAATAAAACAGTTGTTGTTACAGACCAAAAAGGTGAAGTAGAGGTTCCTGTTAATCCTAAAAATGTAGTAGTTTTAGATTACGGTTCATTAGATATAATGGCTAAGTTAGGGGTTGAGCCGGTAGCATTACCAAAAAGTTCTCTTCCAACATACTTAGATAAATATAAAGATGATAAATATGTTGATTTAGGTTCATTAAAAGAATTTGATTTAGAAAAGATTAATGCAGCTGAACCAGATTTAATTATAATAGAAGGAAGACAAGAGTCTTATTATGAAGATTTAAAGAAAATTGCTCCAGTATTATATTTAGGTACAGTTAATAGCGATATATTTGCTTCAGCAGAAAATAATGCTAAAGTATTAGGTAAAGTATTTAATAAAGAAGAGGGAGTTACTGCTGAATTAGAAAGTATAAATAAGAGATTAGAAGCAGTAAGTGGAAAAGTTAAAGAAAATAATTCAACAGCTTTAATGACAATGTTTAATGAAGGTTCATTATCAGTTTATGGTGCAGGATCAAGATATGATATGGTTTATAGCAAGTTCGGATTTACTCCAGCAGATACAAAAATAGAAGTTTCAAATCACGGACAAAATATTTCATTTGAATACTTAAAAGAAAAGAATCCAGATTACTTATTTGTTTTAGATAGAGGAGCTGTAACTGGAACTCAAGCATCAGTTAAAGAAGCAGTAGAAAATGAGTTGATAAAGACAACTAAAGCTTATGAAGAAGGACATATAGTATATGTAAATCCACAAGCTTGGTATGTTGGTGGAAGTGGAATAATGGCTATAGATGCTATAATTTCAGATATGGAAACAGCAGTAGGAATAAAGTAATAGAATATATAATTGTAAAAAAAGGAAATTTGACCTGTGTTAAATTTCCTTTTTATTTATAAAAAGAAGTTTTTAGTATCAAATTATTAATTAAAAATAAGCATTTATAAAAAAAAGAAAAGCTTGTACATTTTATTTTGAAATTTTCATAAAAGTGGATTTTGATATTTACAATGGATAATTATTATTATATAATAATAACATCAAAAGGATTTGATAAGAGTTATAGAAAAATAAATTATTAAATTATATATAAATTAGGAGGAGTTCAAATTATGAAGAAATTTGTTTGTACAGTATGTGGATACGTTCATGAAGGAGATGCAGCACCAGAAGTATGTCCAGTATGTAAGGTTGGAGCTGACAAGTTCATGGAACAATCAGGAGATTTAGCATGGGCAGATGAGCACAGAGTAGGAGTAGCTAAAGATGTAGATCCAAGAGTTATGGAAGGATTACAAGCTAACTTCGTAGGAGAATGTACAGAAGTAGGAATGTACTTAGCAATGTCAAGACAAGCTGATAGAGAAGGATTCCCAGAAGTTGCAGAAGCTTATAAGAGAATAGCATTCGAAGAAGCAGAACACGCTGCAAAATTCGCAGAATTAATCGGAGAAGTAGTTGTTGCAGATACAAAAGCTAACTTACAAGCTAGAGTAAATGCAGAACACGGAGCTTGCCAAGGAAAGAAAGATTTAGCAACATTAGCTAAACAATTAAACTTAGATGCAATCCATGACACAGTTCATGAAATGTGTAAAGATGAAGCTAGACACGGACAAGCATTCAAGGGATTATTAGACAGATATTTCGGACAAAACTAATTTGCCTGATTATTTATAGGGTATCGTTTAAAAAAGAGTGTTGTATTATTACGTTAATACAACACTCTTTTTGTAATGTGAAAATGAGGATGTTTTATATACAAAAATACAATATATAATCTCTTTAAATACTTATAAAAAGTGGATATAATTATAATAAATGATGTATAATGGACAGTGGATAATTGATGAATAAGATTCTTAGGAGTTTAGGAAAATATGTTTTTTATATTTTATAATTCAGCTTTGCTGAATTTTTTCATTAGTTATGCATTATTACTTATCAATTAGAAGTATTCTTGGAGGTGATAAGATGAGCGCATCTATTTTATTTATAATAGCCTATACCATTAATATTTTATCTGCAATATCATTAATATTTATAGAAAGAAAAGAACCTACTACTACATGGGCATGGTTGTTAATATTATTAGTTCTTCCGGGAGTTGGATTTATAATATATTTAATTTTTGGTCAAAACTTAAATAGACAAAAGATATTTAGAGAAAAGAAAGTAACAGATGAGAAAAAGGCAAAAGATTTAATTGAAAAATTTAAAGAAGAAAAAAGAGCAGAAAGAATATCAAAAGAATATGTGGATCTTATAATGATGAATTATAATCATTCAGGAGCATTATATACAATAGGTAATAGCATTAAGAGTTACATTGATGGAGAAGATAAATTTAAGGACTTAATAAATGATATTAGGTCTGCTAAAGATTTTATACATATTGAATATTATATATTTAGATTAGATGGAATAGGAAAATCTATACTAAATGAATTAAAGAAAAAAGTAGATGAAGGTGTAGAAGTAAGACTTTTAATAGATGGAATGGGGTCTAAGTCCATAAGAAATAAAGATATAAAGTACATAAGAAGCTTAGGAATAAAATTTGCAGTATTTTTCCCAGGAATATTACCATATATTAATATACGTTTGAATTATAGAAATCATAGAAAGATTGTTGTAATAGATGGAAACATTGGTTATGTAGGTGGCTTTAATGTTGGAGATGAATATATAAACAAAGGAAAGCAATTTGACTTTTGGAGAGATACGCATATAAGAGTTCAAGGAGAAGCTGTAAATGAGCTTAACAAGAGGTTTATTTTAGACTGGGATTATGCGTCAGAAGAAGAGCTTAAAAGTTATGAAAAATACTTCAATAAGCAAGAAAGCTATGGTGATGTTGGAATACAAATAATATCATCAGGTCCTGACCATAAAGAAGAATATATAAAGAATGCATATATGAAGATAATTAATAATGCAAAGAAAAATGTATATATTCAAACTCCGTATTTAGTGCCAGATGAACCAATGAAAGAAGCGCTGAAGATTGCAGCATTATCTGGAGTAGATGTAAGACTAATGGTACCAGGAGAGCCAGATCATTTCTTTATGGAATGGATATTAAGTGCTAATATTGGAGAATTAATAGCGTGTGGAGTTAAAATATATAGATATCAAAAAGGTTTTATACATTCAAAAACTATGGTTGCTGATGGAAAGGTGTGTAGTATTGGTACTGCAAATCTAGATATCAGAAGTTTTCAATTAAATTTTGAGATAAATGCATTCATATTTGAAGATAAATTTGCAAAGGAACAAGAAAAAATCTTTTGTAAAGATATTGAAGAGTGTAATTTAGTAACTATGGAAGAGTATAATAATCGAGGAAGATGGTTAAGGATAAAAGAAGCCTTAATAATGTTAATTGCTCCAATATTATAAAGTTAAAAATATATGAAGCTCTTTCATTATATTGACAAAAGGTTGCTGTTTGGTATAATTAGGTAAAGAAATTTTGATTACTTAAGAGGGCTCATTTGAGGTCTCTTTTTTAATATAAAAATCTAAATAGCTTAGTTTATATAGATTATTATCTAAATCATCAAATATTAATTATCAGATATTAATTAATAAAAAGGGGGCAAGTTCATGATAATTATTTTAAAACCAAAAACAACTGAAGAGGAAATAAGAAAGCTTACAGAAGAACTTGAAGTACAAGGGGTAAAGGTTAATCCTGTTATAGGAACAGAATTAATAATCTTAGGACTTGTAGGAGATACAAGCAAAATAGATCCTCTTAAAATTGAAGCAAATAATAATGTTGAAAAGGTAATGCATGTGCAAGAGCCATTCAAAAAAGCTAATAGGTTATTCCATCCAGATAATACAGTTGTAAAAGTAAATAATAGTGAGATAGGTGGAAATAAAATAGCTATGATAGCTGGACCATGTTCAGTAGAAAGTGAAGAGCAATTGACATTTATAGCAAATGAAGTTAAGAAATTAGGGGCAAATTTCTTAAGAGGTGGAGCTTTTAAACCAAGAACTTCACCATATAGTTTCCAAGGATTAGAGTATGATGGTTTAGAATTATTAAAAATAGCAAGGGAGCAAACAGGGTTACCTATAGTTACAGAAATAATGTCACCATATGATGTTGAGATATTTGAGAGAGATGTAGATGTAATTCAAGTTGGAGCAAGAAATATGCAAAACTTCGATTTGTTAAAAGAATTAGGAAGGACAAATAAACCAATACTATTAAAAAGAGGCTTATCTGCAACGATAGAAGAGTTTTTAATGAGTGCGGAATATATAATGGCTGGAGGAAATGAAAATGTAATTCTTTGTGAAAGAGGAATAAGAACATTTGAGACTTATACAAGAAATACATTAGATTTAAGTGCAATACCAGCAATTAAAAAATTAAGTCATTTACCAGTCATTGTAGATCCAAGTCATGCAACAGGAAAAAGATATATGATATCACCTCTTGCAAAGGCGGCAGTTGCAGTAGGAGCAGATGGCCTTATAATAGAGGTACACAACGACCCAGCTAAAGCTTTATGCGATGGTCCACAATCAATAAAACCAGAAGATTACGGAACATTATTTGATGAATTAAAAGCTATTGCAGCAGCCGTTGGAAGAGAAATATAGGTCAATGGATAATGGACAATGCATAATTAAGGAATAAACTCCTTTAGGAGTTTATGAATTAAGAAATATTTTTTTATAAACTTCGGAGAAGTTTTTTCTAAATTATCAATTGTCCATTAATTATCAATTGTCCATTATGAATTATCAATTGTAATTGTCAGTTGTCCATTATCAATTATTAATTGGAAAGCAGGTGTTTTAATGAAGTTATCCGTAAATTTAATTCATAGTAGCTATGATATTATTATAGAAAAAGGAATAATAAATAAATTATCAGATGAGATAAAGAATCTTTTTAAAGGTAATAAGATATTTATTTTAACTGATAAAAATGTTGATAAGTTTTATGGGGAGCTAGTATTAAATAATTTAATTAGTGCTGGCTATGAGGTTAAGAAGGTAGTACTTGATCCTGGTGAAGAAAGTAAGAGTTTTTTCACTTTACCTTTAATTTATGATGAACTTTTAAATTTTAAGTTTACTAGAAGTGATTTAATTATGACTTTAGGTGGAGGAGTTATAGGAGATTTAGGTGGATTTGTTGCATCTACTTATTTAAGAAGTGTACCGTTTGTACAAATACCTACAACTTTATTAGCACAAGTGGATAGTAGTGTAGGTGGAAAAGTTGGAGTAGACTTAGAGAAAGGTAAAAATTTAGTAGGAAGTTTTTATCATCCTAAGAAAGTAGTTATAGATCCAGAGGTTCTAGAAACTTTAAGTGATAGAGTATTTAATGATGGAATGGTAGAAGTTATTAAATATGGTTGTATAAAAGATAGAGAGTTTTTTAAAAGTCTAATCAATTATAGTGATAAGAAGGAAGTTATGAACAATATAGAATACATCATTCATAATTGTTGCAAAATTAAGACAGAAGTTGTGGAAAAAGATGAAAAAGATACTGGGGAAAGAATGCTTTTAAATTTTGGTCACACAATAGGTCATGCAATTGAGCAGTATTATAATTATAGTAAATATACCCATGGAGAAGCTGTTGCAATTGGGATGTATGAAATAACTAAATTAAGTGAAGAATTAGGAATAACAAAGAATGGTACAAAGGATATAATTAAAGATATATTAATAAAATATAATCTGCCATATGAACTAACAATAGATATTAAAGAAATATTAGAAACTATGAAGCTTGATAAGAAAAACTTAGGAAACAATTTAAATCTGATTTTCTTAAAAGAAATAGGCGATAGCTTTATATACAAAACAACAAGTAAAATATTTCAGAAAAATGAAGAAATGGAAGAATGAAAGAATTAATGAAATAACTCGGTAAACAGAGTTATGATTATATAGGTGAATATTAGAAAAGAGAAAAAGAATGAAAAGGGAAAGAATGAGAAGTAAAATATAAGAAATTAATAGTGAAAAAATTATTACCATTAACTTTTTCGTTTTTTAACTCTTTAATTCTTCCCATTACAAATAAGGTGGTGTTTTATGAATAGTTTAAGATTATCGAAATCTAGATTAAATGGAACGGTGAAGGTTCCACCTTCTAAAAGTATGTCACATAGAGCTATTATTTGTGCTGCTTTAGGGAGTGGGACTTCTGTAATAGAAAATATAGATTATTCAGATGATATTAATGCAACTATAGATGCAATGATTGCATTGGGAGCTGTTATAGATAGGGATACAAATAAGGTGACAATAAGTGGGATATATAGAGAAGATTCAATAATCAATCCAGTTAGAGCGATTGACTGTAATGAGTCAGGCTCTACTTTGAGATTTATTATACCTATATCTTTATTATTTGCTGGAATGACTAAGTTTGTTGGAAAAGGAAACTTAGGTAAAAGACCTTTAGACACATATTTTGATATATTCAAGGAACAAGGTATTAAATATCATAGTGTAGAAAATGATTTAAATATGATTGTCAAGGGGGTATTACAGCCAGGAGAATTTAATTTGCCTGGGAATATAAGTTCGCAATTTATCACAGGACTTTTATTTTCACTTCCTTTATTAGATGGTGACTCTAAAATCAATATAAGTACTAGAATAGAGTCAAAGGGATATATTGATTTAACATTAGATTGTATGAAGGATTTTGGAATAGAAATAGAAAATAAAGATTACAAAGAGTTTATAGTTAAAGGAAATCAAAAGTATATATCTAGAAACTATAGAGTTGAAGGCGATTATTCGCAGGCAGCATTTTATCTTGCTGCAGATGCACTTGGATCAAATGTAACTATTAGTGATTTAAAAAAGGATTCCCTTCAAGGAGATAAAGAAGTAATAGATATACTAGAAAGAATGGGAGCAAAATTTATAGTTGATAGGAATCATATTAAGTGCAAAGTAGAAGAAGAATTGGCATCCACTATAATAGATGCATCACAATGCCCAGATATAATTCCAGTAATATCATTAGTAGCAACACTTGCAAAAGGAAGAACTGAAATTGTTAATGCAAGCAGACTTAGAATTAAAGAGTGTGACAGATTAAAGGCTGTAGCTACTGAGCTTAATAAGTTAGGAGCTAAAATAGTAGAAAAGGAAAATGGTCTTATAATAGATGGTGTAGATGAACTTGAAGGTGGAGTACAGGTTTGGAGCTGGAAGGATCATAGGATAGCAATGACTTTAGCGATAGCATCAACTAGATGTAAAAATCCTATTGAATTAACTGATTATGATTGTGTAGCAAAATCTTATCCAGGCTTTTTTGAAGATTTTAAAATGCTAGGAGGAAATGTAGATGAGTGGGGTATGGGGCAATAATATAAAAGTTTCTATATTTGGAGAATCCCATGGAAATGCCATAGGAATTAATATAGATGGTTTGCCATCAGGTTTTGAAATAGATATGGATAAAGTTCTTTTAGAAATGAATAGAAGAGCTCCAGGGAAAAATGCAATGTCAACAGCAAGAAAAGAAAGTGATCTTCCAGAAATATTAAGTGGATATTTTGAAGGCAAGACTACAGGAACACCTCTTTGTGCAATAATAAGAAATGCTGATACAAGGTCAAAAGATTATAGTAAAACAAAGGATTATATGAGACCTGGGCATGCTGACTATACAGGATATATGAGGTATGATGGATTTAATGACTATAGAGGTGGTGGTCATTTTTCAGGAAGAATAACTGCAAATTTAGTTTTTGCAGGAGCTATATGTAAGCAGATATTAGAAAAAGAAGGTATATTTATAGGTGCTCATATATCTTCAATAAAAGATATAGAAGATAAAGATTTTAATAGTACAAATATATCTAAAGAGCAGATATTAAATTTAAGAAAAATGGAATTACCATTAATTGATGATTCTTTAGCTGAAAAGATAAAGCATACTATATTACAAGCAAAGTATGATGGAGATTCAGTTGGAGGTACTATAGAATGTGCTGTTACTGGAATAAACCCTGGAATAGGTAATCCATTTTTCGATTCAGTAGAATCTACATTAGCTCATTTAATGTTTTCAGTACCAGCAGTAAAAGGAATAGAGTTTGGTAAGGGATTTGAAATGACTAATATGTTTGGGTCAGAATGTAATGATGAATATTATTATGATGGAGATAAGATAAAAACAAAAACTAATAATAATGGTGGAATACTAGGTGGAATTACAAATGGAATGCCTATATTATTTAAGGTTGCAATAAAGCCTACAGCATCTATTATAAAAGAGCAAAATACAATAGATATTAATACAAATGAAAATGTTAAGTTTAGAGTTGAAGGAAGACACGACCCATGTATAGTTCAAAGAGCTGTACCTGTTATTGAGGCTGTAACAGCAATAGGCTTACTTGACTTAATAAAGGGGAGATAATTAATGAGTGAATTAGAAGAGTATAGAAAAGAAATTGATTCTATAGATAAAGAATTAATTTCTTTATTTGAAAAAAGAATGGAGGTTGCAGTTAAGGTTGGTGAATATAAAAAGAAGAATAAGTTACCAATTTTTAATGGTAAAAGAGAAGAAGAAGTTATAGAAAAAAATATAAAAAAGCTTAATAATAGTTCATATATGGACATTGGAAGAAGCTTTTTTGAAAATTTAATGGAATTAAGCAGATCTCTTCAATCTAATGTAATACAAGAAAATAATAATATTCAAAATAACCTAATTGGAGAAAACTCAAATTTTATATTTGGATATCAAGGAGTTAAAGGATCTTTTAGTGAAGAAGCTCTTTTAAAGTACTTTAAAAACTGCGATAATGCAAAAAACTATGATGAGTTTGTAGATGTATTTGATGCTTTAAAAAATAATGAAATACAATATGCAATTTTACCTATTGAAAATTCATATACAGGAGCAATTACTGAAGTATATGATCTTCTGGTTAAATATGGATTTTATATTATTGGAGAAGAATGCATTAAAATAGATCAGCATTTAATTGGAGTAAAAGGATCAGATATAAATAGCATACAGGAAATATATTCACATCCTCAAGGATTTGAACAGAGCAAGAAGTTTTTAAGTAGATATCAAAATATGAAGTTAATACCATATCATAATACAGCAATAAGTGCTAAGCTAATTTCAGAGTTAAAAGATACTAAAAAAGCTGCTATAGCAAGTAAAAGGGCAGCACAAATTTATGGACTAGATATATTACAAGAAAACATAAATGATAAAAAGGATAATCATACTAAATTTATAATTATAGGAAAAGAATTAAAATATAATGATGAATGTAATAAAATTAGTGTAGTATTTTCTTTGGAAGATAAGGCTGGTACACTTTATAATTTATTAAGATATTTTGCAGAAAATAATATAAATATGATTAAGATAGAATCAAGGCCAAATAAGCATGAATCTTGGAAATATTTACTTTATGTTGATTTTGAAGGCAGCCTAGAAAATTGTGAAGTTAAAAATGCTTTAAAACTTATAGAACAAAATAGTGGATACTTTAAAATTATTGGAAGCTATAAGGCGAGTTTATAGTATATAAATTAACTCTTAGCACATAAGTAAGATTAATAATAAAATATAAGCTGAATTAAAAAATAATAAACTATAATTTTTAATATAAGGGTTACTTTTTAGAGTATCCCTTTTAATTTTTTTAAAAGGTAATAGTTTAGAAACTTAATATACTAATAAATTTTTTGCTTATTAGTATATCATTTAATGAATAAATGTATTGCCTATAAGGATTTAAGCTATGGATGAAACTTATAATCTTTATAAATAAAATAATAAAAAATAGTAGTAATTAGAAAAATTTAGGTGTATAATTATAATATAAATAATATTTAGAATTTTCAGAAAATAAGATTAAAATTAAAAAAGAAGGAAGGGTAACCTTTCTTTTAAAATTACCATTCTTATAAACGTTTACAAAGTGATAGGAGGCATTTTTATGGTGGGTTTTGATGTGAGGGAAATTAAATTAAATGATTATGAGGATATTCATAGGCTTAATTCAAAGCTAGATTATTCAAACATAAAATCCATAGCAGAAGATAAAAGTTCTATAGTTCTTGTAGCACAATTAAATGATGATGTTATAGGTTATGTTAATAGTAATCTTATTGAGGACATAAATTATAATAAAAGATTAGATATTAACGATATAATTGTTGATGAAAAATATAGAGGATTAGGAGTAGGGCATCAATTAATATTAGAGCTTGAAAAGAATGCAAAACAAAATGAAGTAATGTATATAGTAAACAGTAATAAAGAATATAATGAAGAAGAAGTTAAATTTTATAATAGACAAGGGTTTAAATTAGATAATAAAAGGCAATTTATAAAAAATGAATATATTCAATAGCATATAAGCAGTGATACTTTGAAAGTGTTTCACTGCTTTAATTTTTTAGAAAAATCTTTTTTTAATATTCAAGTTAATATTCTTTAATTTATAATGATATTAAGCAAATCAAAGTGTATATGTCTAAGATTATGATGATTTAATAGAATCAGAACTATAAATAATATTGTACATATCCATTTTTATAAAAAATATTTGATTATGTTATAATATTTATAATCAAGAAAATAGTTAAATAACATAATATAAATTAAGATAGAGATAGGGGGGACGGTTATGGAGTTTTATGGATTATTAGGAGAAAAGCTTTCACATAGTTTATCACCAGAAATTCATAGTGAATTACTAAAATTTATAAATAAAGATGGGGCATATAAATTATTTGAAGTGGAAAAAGAAAGACTAGAAGAGTTTACAGAAGCTTTAAAACTATTAAAGATAAAGGGTACAAATGTAACTATACCCTACAAAAAAGATATAATGAAATATATTGATAAGATATCAGAAGAAGCAGAAAAAATAGGTGCAATAAATACCATAGCTTTAGAAAACGGAAAGCTATATGGATATAATACTGATTACTATGGCTTTGGATATATGTTAAAAGTTAATAATATAAGTATAGAAGGAAAAAGTGCAGTTATTTTAGGAAATGGAGGAGCTTGCAGAGCAGTAACGCATTATTTGTTAGATAATAAAATATCGAATGTTAAGATTGTAAGCAGGAAACCAAAAAAAGAAGAATTTGATTTACAAAATGTAGATTTAATAACTTATGAAGAATTAAAAGAAATCAGTGGAGATATTTTAATAAATTCTACTCCTGTAGGCATGTATCCTGATATTAATGTATCACCAGTATCAGAAGATGTAGTAAAAAATTTTAATGTTTTAGTTGATTTAATATACAATCCCATGGAAACTAAGTTTTTGAATGTAGGGAATTCATTATCTAAAAAAACTACTTGCGGATTATATATGCTTATAGGTCAAGCAGCTAAGGCACAAGAAATATGGCAAGGTATATCGATTGATGAAGAGATAATAAAAGAAATATATGAAAAATTAAAGTTGAAGTTCATCTAGTTATAGGAGAATATAAATGGATAAAAATATAATTTTATTAATTGGAATGCCTGGATGCGGTAAAAGTACTATAGGTGAGGAGTTATCAAATAAAATAAATTATGACTTTTGTGATATGGATAAATATATAGAAGAAATATCTAATAGTACAGTAAAGGAATTATTTAATATTAGTGAAGAATATTTTAGGGATTATGAAACAAGATCTTGCAAAGAATTAAGTAATAAAAGTAATATAGTAATTTCTAGTGGGGGTGGAGTAGTAAAAAGAAAAGAGAATATAGATTTCTTTAAGGATAAAGGAATAATAATATTTATAGATAGACCAATAGAAGATATTTTAAGAGATGTTGATATATCATCAAGACCACTATTATCAGAGGGTAGGTCTAAACTTTACAACCTATATTCTGAAAGATATAATTTATATAACGATTATTGTGATGTGAGAATAATTAATGATACAACTATAAAAGAAACTTTAGATAAAATCATTAAAATAATTTAGCAATAAGTATTTTTAGGAGGGGTTAGATGAAGGTACTAGTTATAAATGGTCCTAATTTGAATATGTTAGGAGTAAGAGAAAAAGAAATTTATGGAACTAAGGACTTTCAAGATGTTTGTAATTACATCAAAGAAGAGGGGCAAAAAAGAAATATTGATATTGAGTTACTTCAAAGCAATATTGAAGGTGAAATAATCAATGGAATTCATAAGGCATATTATGAAAAATATGATGGTATAATAATAAATCCTGGTGCATATACACATTATAGCTACGCTATAATGGATGCAATAAAAGCAGTAAATATAAATACTGTTGAAGTTCATTTATCAAACATACATGCAAGAGAGGAATTTAGGCATAAATCAGTAATAGCAGCAGCATGTATAGGACAAATATGCGGTTTTGGAGAATTTGGGTATGTAATGGCTATGGAAGTGCTAAAAAATGGAAAAGTTAAAAGTGAAGAGTTAAAAATATAATTTTAGAAACTTTTGAGAAGTTTCTTCATAAATTGTCAATTATCAATTATAAATTTTTAATTGTAAGAGTAGTATGGAGGGATAGGTATGATTATTGTAATGAATCCGAATTGTAGTGAAGATGAAGTATTGAAGGTTAAGGAAGAATTGGAGAGTAAAGGTCTAGGAGTTCACTTATCACAAGGAGAAACTTTCTGCATTTTGGGTGTAGTTGGGGAAACTCGATCTATAGATTCTGATAAGCTTCTTAGATTTGCTGGAGTAGATAAAGTTCTTAAAGTTGAAGAGCCTTATAAAAAGGCTAATAGATTATTTAAGCCAGATGATACAGTAATTGATGTAAAAGGTAGTTTAATTGGAGGAAATAACTTAGCTATTATGGCAGGACCTTGTTCTGTTGAAAGTGAAGAACAAATAATAGAAATAGCTAAGAGCGTAAAGGAATCAGGTGCAACATTTTTAAGAGGTGGAGCATTTAAGCCAAGGACTTCTCCATATAGTTTTCAAGGGTTAGAATTAGAAGGTTTAGAACTTCTAAAAAAGGCTAGGAAGGCTACAGGACTACCAATAGTAACGGAAATAATGTCAACAGATTATATAGATATATTTGTTAGAGATGTAGATGTAATTCAAGTTGGTGCAAGAAATATGCAAAACTTTGATTTATTAAAACAACTAGGTAGAACAAACAAGCCTATTTTATTAAAAAGAGGTTTATCTGCGACAATAGAAGAATGGTTAATGTCTGCTGAATATATAATGGCAGCTGGAAATGAAAATGTAATATTATGTGAAAGAGGTATAAGAACATTTGAAACTTATACAAGAAATACATTGGATTTAAGTGCAATTCCAGTAGTGAAAAAGAAATCACATCTACCAGTTATAGTAGATCCAAGTCATGCAGCAGGATACTGGTACCTTGTAGAACCATTAGCTAAAGCTGCAATAAGTGCAGGAGCTGATGGATTAATGATAGAAGTCCATAACAACCCACAATGTGCATTAAGTGATGGACAGCAATCAATAAAGCCAGAAGCTTTTAAAAAGATAATGGATAAAGTTAAGATACTAGCAGAAATGGAAGGAAAGAAATAATTGATAATGCACAATTGACAATGGACAATTAGGTAATAAACTTCAGTAGTAGTTTAGGAAAATAGAATTTCAACGGACAATTGAAAATTAAAAATGGATAATTAAGAAATAAACTCCTAAAGGAGTTTAGAAATTAAAAATACTAAAAACTTCGGAGAAGTTTCTCCTTAATTATCCATTGTACATTATCAATTATAAACTGGAATTGTCCATTGTCCATTATCAATTATATTTAGTTGGGGTGTTTTTATGAGAATTTTAATAGTAGGGCTTGGTGTTATAGGTGGAAGTTTTGCTATGGCGCTTAAAGCAGCAGGATATGAAGAAGTCTATGGAATTGATAGTAATTTAAGTACTTTGAGCAAGGCAGAAGAACTAGGAATAATTAAAAAGGGCTATGTTAATGCTAGTAAAGTTGTAGGAAAGGCTGATTTAATTATTCTTGCAATATATCCTATGCTTATTAAAAGATTTATTGAAGAAAATAGAAACTTATTTAAGTCAGGGGCAATAGTTACTGATACTACAGGAATAAAAAAGCTTTTTATTGATGACATATTAAATATATTACCTTCAGATATAGATTTTATATTTGGACATCCTATGGCTGGGAGAGAAAAGAGAGGTATTGATTATGCATCTAAGGAAGTTTTTAAAGGGGCAAATTATTTAATAACTGTAACTGATAAAAATAAAGAAGAAAATCTAAAGGTTCTAGAGGATATTATTTACGATATGGGGTTCAAAAGAATTAAAAGGATAGATCCTATATTTCATGATAAAATGATAAGTTTTACAAGTCAGCTTCCTCATGCAATAGCGGTTGCATTAATTAATAGCGATGAAGAAGGTAGAGACACAGGAAGTTTCATTGGTGATAGTTATAGAGATTTGACTAGAATTGCAAATATAAATGAAGATTTATGGAGTGAATTATTTATTGGAAATAAAGAAAATTTGATAGAATCAATAGATAATTTTATAAATGAGATAAATTATATAAAATCAGCTCTAGTTGAAAGTGATGAGAAAAGATTAAAAGAATTATTTATAAAATCAAGTAAAAGAAGAGAAAAATTATAAAAATTAAGCTGCTTCCATAATTAGAAGTAGCTTAATTTTTATAATATTTTTTCAATATAAAGGTCAGTAGTTTTACTTAAGTCAATGAATTCGTCTTCACATAGTAAAAGTGGAGATGAAATGTTATTTAAGTTCATTTGAATTATTTTACACTTACTTTTATTATTTAGTAATACATTTTGTCCTATATAAAAGTTTGCCATTCCTTCTAAAAATGTACAACATAGGCTATAGTCTAGTTTTGTTAGACTTTCATCTTTTATGATCTTTAATGATTCTAATGGCTTTTTTCTTTGCTTATATATTCTATTTGAGTTAATTGCATCAAAAGTATCAGCTATTGCTATAATTTTAGCAAAATCATGAATTTGATTTCCTTTAAGTCCAAGTGGATATCCAGTTCCATCACATCTTTCATGATGCATTAAAACTGCATAAAGTACTGATTGACTTATAAATGGAATTTGCTTTATTTCATTATAAGCAATAGTAGGGTGAGTTTTTATTATTTCAAAATCTTTTTTAGAAAGAGGATCTTTTTTTCTTATTATATCTTCATCTAATTTTGTTTTACCAAAGTCATGTAATAAAGATGCATAAATAAGTGAATGAAGTTTATTATCAGTTAATCCGTGCCATTTTCCAAGTAAATAACTTAATGAAGCCACATTTACAGAGTGTCTATAGATACAATCTTCATCGCTACCATGTAGAACAATATTTTTTAAAACACTACTGCTAAGTTTAAGTTCCTGAGATAACTTTTTTGCGTATTCGTTTATTTCATTTGTATTTGATGCTTGAAGAGTTTTAGCATTATCAAATATTAGCTTAACATCTATAGAAATATTACTAAGGGTTTTTTCAGCTTTTTTTAAAGCAATTGTTTCTTTTGAATTATCTTGATCATTAGTATATATTTCAACAGTGTCAAAAGCACAAATAGAATTTAGTTTATCTAACATTTGTTGATTAATTGTTATTCCTTCGCCAACAAGAACAGTTCCATTAGATACTATCTCACTAGCTATGACCATGCCTGTTTTTAAATCTCTCACATTTATAAATTTCTTTCTGCTACTCATTAAACTAACCTCTCATAATAAAATTTTATATGGCAATTACATCTAATACAGTTTTATACATTTAATACAAAATTATGGTTACATGTTATATTTCGGACGCCGATACTGAAATATTATACTTATTACAAAAATTTGTCTAAATATACAATATAGATATATGACCATTTTGAATAAATAACTATAATATAGTAATTTAAATAGTGGAATAAGTTACTTTGTTTCTATTTTCATTATGATATAATATTTTATATGATTTTTAGAGGGAGTGTATTTAGATGAAAGAATTAGAAACTAGAATAATTGATATAGATGTTGATAGTATAAGAGAAAAGCTTAAATTATTAGGAGCTGAAAAAGTAAAAGAAGAATATCAAACAAATAATATATATGATTTTGAAGATAATAGACTATTAAATGTAAAAGGATATGCAAGAATAAGAATAACAGATGATAGAATGTCAAATAAAGAAGTAGTGTATATGACTACAAAAAAAATGTTAAGCCAAGAAACGTTTAAAGTTATGGAAGAAAATGAAACTATAGTTGAAGATAAAATAGCTGCAGAAAAAATATTTTTATCTTTAGGATTGAATTTAAAGCAATCTATCAAAAAATATAGAGAAAGCTATAAATTAAATGAATCTTTAGTAGAAATAGACATAAATGATAAAAGCTTTTGTCCATTTCCGTATTTAGAAATAGAAACTACGTCAGAAGAAAAATTAGAAGAAATACTAGAACTACTTGGTTATACAATAAATGACACAACATCAAAAACAATTTATGAAATATTAGAGGAAAAAGGCATAACATCAAAGAATGGAAAAGGACTTTAAAATTAAGATAATAATGTAGTATTTTGTATTTATCTGTAACAAAAGTTGAGCCTCTTTAGTAAATTATAATTAAGGAATCTAAATACTAAGGAGGATATATATATGGACTGGTTTAGTGAACTTAATCCAGTTATTCAAGGATTATTTGCAACTTTATTTACTTGGTTTATTACAGCTTTAGGAGCATCATTGGTTTTTTTCTTTAAAAAAGTAGATAAGAAAGTTTTAAATACAATGTTAGGGTTTGGTGCTGGAGTAATGATGGCTGCTAGTTTTTGGTCTTTATTAAATCCAGCAATAGAACTATGTAATGAACTTGGATATAGTGGATTTGTTATTCCATCACTGGGATTTCTTTTAGGGGGACTATTCTTAATTTTTGCTGATAAATTGATGGATTCATATTCTTATGGTGTAATTACCAACAAAGGAGAGGAAGATTTACCTAAAACAAGCAAATACAAAAAAAGTATACTTCTAGTTCTGGCAGTAACGCTTCATAATATTCCAGAAGGTTTAGCAGTGGGTGTTGCATTTGGTGGTGTTGCAGTTGGAATACCAGGAACATCATTAATAGCAGCAATGACTTTAGCCTTAGGAATAGGACTACAAAACTTTCCAGAGGGAGCTGCTGTATCTTTACCATTAAGAAGAGATGGTATATCAAGATCAAAAAGCTTTTTATATGGTCAAGCATCAGGTTTAGTAGAACCAATAGCAGGTGTAATTGGAGTAATAGCTGCATTGTCAGTTAGAAGCATACTACCATTTTTATTATCATTTTCAGCAGGAGCCATGATTGCTGTTATAGGTGCAGAGTTATTACCAGAAGCATCAATGGAGAATAAAAAACTAACAACATTGGGTTTAATATTTGGCTTTATAGTCATGATGGTTTTAGATGTTGCTTTAGGATAATATAAGTAATGATGGAATTTAAAAGATTATAAAGAAGAAATTCTGTCTAAAAATTTAGACTAGGCTAAAATTGTTAGACAAAATTAAAAGGTAGAAAGAAAATCTTTCTACCTTTATATTTAATAGAATTATGCTTTGTTAACTGATCCGAATAATTCCATTTTTTCTTTAACTGTAGCTTTTATAGCTTCAAATCCTGGAGCTAAAAGCTTTCTTGGGTCAAAGCCTTTTCCTTGAAGGTCTTTTCCAGCTTCAATATACTTTCTAGTACCTTCAGCAAATGCTAATTGACACTCAGTGTTAACGTTGATCTTAGCAACACCTAAAGAAATAGCTTTCTTAATCATTTCTTCTGGAATTCCAGTACCACCATGTAATACTAGAGGAACATTGTTTGTAACATTGCTTATAGCTTCTAAAGCATCAAAGCTTAATCCCTTCCAGTTTTCAGGATATTGTCCGTGGATGTTACCAATACCAGCAGCTAACATAGTTACTCCTAAGTCAGCAATTGCTTTACATTCAGCAGCATCAGCAATTTCGCCTGCACCTACAACTCCATCTTCTTCTCCACCGATTGAACCAACTTCTGCTTCTAAAGAAAGTCCTTTTTCAGAAGTTAATCTAACCATTTCCTTTGTCTTAGCTATGTTTTCATCGATTGGATAGTGAGATCCATCAAACATTATTGATGAGAATCCAGCTTCCATAGCTTTTAAAGCTCCTTCATAGCTACCGTGATCTAGGTGAATTGCAACAGGGACAGTGATGTTTAACTCTTCCATCATGCCATTTACCATTCCAACTATAGTCTTGAAACCACACATGTATTTAGCAGCTCCTTCTGAAACTCCTAATATAACAGGTGAATTATTTTCTTGAGCAGTTTGTAAAATAGCTTTAGTCCATTCTAAGTTGTTAATATTGAATTGACCTACAGCGTATTTTCCCGCTTTAGCCTTGTTTAACATTTCTTGTGCTGAAACTAACATGGTATAAACCTCCATAATTTTAAATTTTATTACAATATAAGCTGTAAAGCTAAAATATATCAAGAATATATATTCTACATATTTATTCTTGTCAATAGTATTATAACCCAAAATAAATTTAATTGAAACAAAAAAATTAGAAATTAATTTCTAGTGTATAAATATTATGGCTATTTAACTAAAATTTATTAAACCATTGTTATAAATTGCGACTTAAACATAATGATATGTATTAACTTTCCGATTTTTATATAATATCTAGTTATCTTAGCCTTTATATTCGCAATTTATATTAGAGGTTAAAAAATAATAAGTTTTAGTATAGAATATATAATGAAGAAATGACTGGGGGAAGTGCAATGAAAAATTTAGAACTAGTAATATTTGATATGGATGGATTAATATTTGATACAGAAAGACTTTCTTATGAATCATGGAAGGAAGCTGCAAAGGAATTTAATATAGAATTTGATTTAAATTTGCTATATAAATTACTTGGAACTAATCATGAAAGTGTTAGAAATACTTTACATAGTGAGTTTGAAAATAAAATAAATGTTGATAATTATATAATGGAAAGAAATAATATTTATTTATCAAAAATAATGAATGGTGAAGTAGAAAAGAAGAAGGGAATAGACGAGTTATTAAAATATTTAACTGATAAAAATATAAAAAAAGCTGTTGCTACATCTTCAAATAGGGAAGTAGCTTATAGGCTTTTAAAAGAGGCTGGTATTTATGATTATTATGATTATATATTATGCGGAGATGAAGTCAAAAAATCTAAGCCAAATCCAGAGGTGTTTTTAAAAGTTGCAGAAAAGCTAGATATACCTGCAAATAAATGTATGGTACTAGAAGATTCAGAAGCAGGAACGATAGCAGCAAGTAGGGCAAGAATGATTCCAGTTATCATACCAGATTTAAAAGAGCCTAGTGAAGATATTGAAAAGTTAGCATTTAAAAAGCTAAATAATTTAGAAGAAGTAGTTAATTTAATTGAAACTTCATTTTAATTTTGAAGGAAAATATTTTTCAATTAATAACATGAATAATTATTAATAAAATCATACTAAATAATTTATAAACTTATTTAAATAAATAGAAATGTTTTTTAGTGAATAGGAAAATTATAATTATATATTATTCTTATATAAGTTGCAAAAATAATAAATTTATTTAAATATTCTTTAATAAATATAATTAGATAAATATAAAAATTATTGCAACTTATATATCTAAATTATTTAAGAAATATTATAGGTGGTGTACTAATGGAATATGTAAATGATATAAATATACAAGAGGCTGTCATACATATTGTTGATTCTAATGGGGATGAAGCAATTCTAAATGAATATAACCTTGAATTAAATGAAGAGACATATAAGTTTCTGCATAGACATATAGAAAAATGTTTTAAAGATGAGGAATTAAAATATGCAGTTTTTAACCAAGAAAGAAATATAGTAAAAGAAGTAGTTCAAGATTATTTAAATGGAATAGATAACAATTTAATAGGATTATCACAAGAGCTTGCAAGGCAATTGTTTATAATAATGAAGGCAAATGTAAATATCCCTTCATGTGATTTAATAATAGTTTCATTAATTACAGATCAAGGTCCAATGATTGGTATACTTAAGATGGATTATGTTAAGAATTTTACTCACCAAGTTGGGTTTAAAGAAAATAAAATAGGAATAGATATAGTTCCACAATCAGCAGGACTTCCAGGTAGTAGTCAAAGGATACAAAAAGCAGCTTTTATTAAACCTATAAGAGAAAATCAAAGATATGATTTAATGGTTATAGATAAGCAAAGAAAAAATAAAGAGGAAGAAGAATATGGAGCAAATTACTTTATAAGCAACTTCCTAGGATGCTCAATAATTAGTAGTGAAAGGGATATGACTAAAACATTCCTAAAAGCAGCTGAAAATTGGACTAGAAGTAATATAGTAGAAGATGCAGATAAAGCAGAGAGAATAAGGACTACTGTTAAAGCAAAGTTAAAAGAAGAAGATACTATAAATATAGATGAGCTTTCTAATGAGCTATTTAAAGAAAATCCACAAGTAAAAAATGATTTTTCAACTTTTGTAAAAAGTCATGGCTTAGAAGATGAAGTTGCTGTAGATAAGCAATGGGTTGAAAAAAAGTTAAAGAGAGTAAGACTAAAAATTGACAAAGATATAGATTTATACATAAATGAAGAAGCTTATCATGATAATACTAGATTTGAAATACAAAGAAATGGTGATGGAAGCATCAATATGATAATAAAACATGTTATTAATTATTTAGAGAAGTAAGAAGATTGCAAAGCAATTTATTTAGTGAAAAGTTAATAGTGAAAAGTTTGGGATGTTTTGCTAGTAAAAACTTAAATTCCAAGTGTTAGACAGCACTTTTAATAAAAAGGACAGTATCTAGATTTACGTAAATTTAGATACTGTCCTCTTTGCTAATATTTAGATTTTTATATTCAACATGGTTGAATTATTTTACTAATTCTTTCACTTTTTTATTCTTCCACTTTTCACTATTTTGTTTTGCAAAATCCTACCATTCACCCGGATAAGCTATAATAGTAACGGTTACTGTTCTTCTACCAAATGCAATGCACTCTGCTTCAGAATTCATATATAGGTCTATTTTATTGCCTTTAATAGCACCACCTGTATCAGAAGCTATTGCATATCCATAACCTTCAACATGAACTTTGGAGCCGAGGGGTATTACACTTGGATCAACTGCAACTGTACTTAGTCCATTAGGATCATGTACTGGTTTAAGGCCTGTTGCAGTAAAGCCATGTCCAGTGTAAGCTGTAGCAGTCATAGAATACGATCCTAAGCTATTATTAGTATTGTTATTGCTATTGTTGTTACTACTATTGTTAGTACTAGCATCCCCCATAAAATTGGAAGTTGGCGGTGGAGTTTCACTTAAGGCTATTTTTTCATTGCCTAAAGCAATTGCAGCATTAGCTAATCCTATAACATAATCACTATTAAGCTGAGGTAACATATATTGTAATGTGTTAACTGCATCCTGAACTTCTGAAATTGATGAAGAATCTGAATTTATAATTGATAATGGATGAGAGATTAATTTCTCTTCGTTAGCTTCAATTATATTCATTATTTCATCTTTTCTAGAATTTAAATCATCTAAAAGTTTTTGTTGTTCTTCCTTTTTCTTGCTTACTTCATTTAAGTTATTCTCAATTGATTCTTGAAGTTTTTTTAAGTCAGATTGCTTTTTTTCAATTTCTTTAGCATTTTTATCAAGAGTTTCCTTTTTTTCATTTATTTCAATAATCATTTGTTTGTCAACTGAAATTATTTTGCTCATAGCTTGTACTCTATTAAGCATATCAAAAAGATTTTCAGAAGTTACTAAGTAAACAATCATATCTGTAGCCATATTACTTTTATACATGGAACGAACACGTCCATCAATAGTTTTTTGTGTTTCTTCAATTTCTAGCTTTGCTTCTTCAATTTTGTGGTTAATAGTAATTATTTCATTTTCTGTATCTTCTATTTTAGAATTATTTTCTGTTAATTGAGTATTTAAATTTTCTATTTCAGTATTTAACTTACTAATCTCAGCATCTAATTCTATTGTTTCGTCATCTAATTGTTCATATTTAACTTTATTCTCTTGAATAGTTTGAGTATCCGAAGAATTTGGTTCTGCTAATACTAAATTGCTATTGTTGAAAATTAATAACAAAATCATACTTACAGATAATAAAGCTTTTTTTGTCAAAAATATACACCTCCAATTAAAACTAAGCAAAGGCTACAATAAATTATATAGGTTGTCCATATAATATTCTTATGATAGTGTATATCCTACAATAAATATTGGATGTTGGCAAGTTTTATGTAGATATCATGGAATAAATGGTATATAGTGAGAATTTATTATAATATATTTTAATTTATAAAATGTTTATAAGAAAATAATTACTATTAACTTCTAATTGGAGTGAAAGTAGTATATTTGCAAATTGCGAGTTAGGTGATATGTATTAACTTTCTGATTTTCATATAATGTAAAATATAATTCTTAATTATGGATGTAATAAGAGAAGTCCAAGCGCTTAAATAAACCCATGGACTTCTTTTATTTTTATTATTTTTCCTTTATTAATTTAACTAAAATAGCTTTTTGAACATGAAGTCTATTTTCAGCTTCTTCAAAAATTGTATCTGCATGCTTTTCTAGTATTTCTTCAGTTATTTCCTCTTCTCTATGTGCAGGTAAACAGTGAAGAACTATAGCATCATCTTTAGCAAGAGACATAAGTTTAGAGTTTACTTGATAAGAAGAAAAGGCAGCTAGTCTTTCGCTAGCTTCATTCTCTTTTCCCATACTAGCCCATACATCAGTTATAACTACATCAGCATTTGTAATAGCTTCTTCAGGATTATCAACTATTACAAAGTTTAAATTATTATTTTTAGCAATTTCTTTTCCTTTTTCTATATAGTGATCTTTAACCATATAATTTTTGGGAATAGCTAGAGAGATGTTCATTCCAACAGTTAAGCAACCGACTATAAGTGATTGTGCCATATTATTACCATCACCTATATAAGCTACTTTCAAACCATCAAAAGTATTTTTATTTTCTCTAATAGTCATTAAGTCAGCTAAAACTTGGCAAGGATGTTCATCATCAGTAAGACCATTTATTATTGGAATACTAGAAGATTCAGCAAGTCTCTTTACTTCATCTTGAGCAAAGGTTCTTATCATTATTCCATTTAGATATCTAGACAATACTCTAGATGTATCCTGAATAGGCTCCCCACGGCCTATTTGTAAGTCACTTGAGCTTAAAAATAATGGGTACCCTCCTAGTTGATACATGCCAGCTTCAAAAGAAACTCTTGTCCTAGTAGAAGACTTTTCAAATATCATTCCAAGAGTTTTACCTTCAAGATAATGATGTTTAATACCATGTTTCAATTCATATTTTAATTGATCCCCAAGATTTAAAATATCAAGAATCTCCTCCTTAGATAAATCCTCCATTTTAAGTAAATCCTTATTCATAAAAACCCCCATTTTTACAATTGATAATGCACAATGCACAATGGATAATTAATGATAAACCTTTAGAGTTTAGAAAATATATTCTTAATTCAGCTGTGCTGAATTATTTCAATAATTATTAATTTTCAATTGTCCATTATCAATTGTTATTACTCATTGCTTAATATTGCATTTATTATTTCTATTCCTTTTTTTATTTCTTCTTTTGTTATTATCAAAGGTGGTAGTAGCCTAACGACATTTGGTCCAGCTGTTAATACTAAAAGCCCTTTTTTTAGTGCTTTCTTTTGTATTTCTAAAGCTGGTATTTTTAGTTCTAATCCTATCATTAAGCCTTTACCTCTAACTTCTTTAATTAAATTTGAATCTATATCTTTAAGTAAAGAAATTAAGTACTCACCATTTTCCGTAATTTCATTTAATTTAGAGTTAGTACAAATGGTATCTAAAACAACCAATGCTCCAGAGCAAGCCACTGGATTTCCACCAAATGTTGTACCGTGGTCACCAGGTTTAAAGACGTTTGATAATTTTTCATTGCATAGAAAACCTCCTATAGGTAAACCTGATCCTAAGCCCTTAGCAATGGTAACTATATCCGGATTTACATCAAAGTGTTGATAACCAAATAGTTTTCCAGTTCTACCTATTCCACATTGAACTTCATCAAATATTAAAATAATATCTCTTTCTTTACATATTTTATAAACTTCTTTTACAAATTTATAATCTAAAGGATAAATTCCACCTTCACCTTGAATTGCTTCCATCATAACAGCACAAACATCATTAGATAATTTATCATTGAAATCATCTATATCATTTGCTTTAAAATGATCAAATCCCCCAGGAAAAGGAAAGAAATAGTTGTGAAATTTATCTTGTCCAGTTGCTGTTAAAGTTGCTAAAGTTCTACCATGAAAAGATTGCTTTAATGTAAGAATTTTATTTCTATTAGCTCCATATTTATCAAAACTATATTTTCTAGATAATTTTATAGCGCCTTCATTAGCCTCAGCACCAGAGTTACAAAAAAATACTTTACTCATTCCTGAAAGAGTAGTTATTTTATCAGCTAACTTTAAAGTAATCTCATTAAGAAAAATATTTGATATATGTTGCAAAGTACAGGCGGTATTAGATATAGCTTTGCTCCATTCAGAATTCCCATAACCAAGGCTATTTACCCCGATTCCACTTGTAAAATCTATATATTCATTTCCATTATCATCATATAGCATACAGCCATTACCCTTAACTAAATTCACAGGAAGATAAGAGTAAGTTGACATTAAAGATAAATCATTAGACATATAAAAACCCCCATAATAATTGTTAATATATCATTGTTCCTATTCCTTCTTTTGAGAGTAGCTCTAAAAGTATTGAGTGGGGGAGAGTGCCATCTATTATATGTGCTTCTTTTACTCCCATTCTTATGGCTTCTATACAACAATCAATTTTAGGAATCATACCACTTTTTATTATTCCATCCATTTGTAGTTTTTTTATTTCATGTAGTCTTAGTGATGATATTAATGTAGCTTCATCATTTGGATCTATCATTAATCCAGGAACATTTGTAAGCAGCATTAATTTTTCAGCTTTTAGCGCTGAAGCTAATTTAGATGCACAGATATCTGCATTTATATTATAAGTTTGAGTGCAATTCTCGCTTGTTGCAATTGATCCTATAACAGGAATGTATCCTGATGATAATAAAGTAGTTAGTAGAGTTGTATCAATAGATGTTATTTCTCCTACAAATCCGAGATCAATTGATTTTTCTAATTTTCTTGCTTTTATAAATGAGGCATCTATGCCACATAAGCCGAGTGCTTTTCCAGCAGCGCTTTCTATTAAGCTTACTATGTCTTTATTTACCTTACCTCCTAAAACCATTTGAACTATTTCTATAGTTTTATCATCTGTATAACGTAGACCATCTATAAATTTACTTTCTTCACCTATTTTATTCATAAACTCTGATATATGAGGTCCACCTCCATGAACTATAACAGGTTTTATTCCTACACATTGTAATAATACTATGTCAGTTGCAACACTTTTCCTTAGTTCATCACTAGTCATTGCATTTCCACCATATTTTATTACTACTATTTTACCTGATAATGATTGTATATATGGAAGTGCTTGAGTTAATACTTTTGCATGTTCAAAATAATTCAAAACTTAATACCTCCAGTTAACTTCTGTAGTCACCATTAATTTTTACATAATCATAGCTTAAATCACATCCCCAGGCAGTAGAGGAGAAGTTGCCATCATTCATGTTAATATGGATAGTAATTTCATCTTTTAATAATATTTCTTTGGCTTTAACTTCATCAAAGGAAAGTCCTATACCATTTTTACAAACATCAATTTTATCTACAGAGCTTTCAAATGTTAAATCTATTTTGTTTGGATCTATATTAATTCCTGAGTAACCAAGAGCACATAAAATTCTTCCCCAATTAGCATCACTACCAAACATTGCTGTTTTTACTAAAGGGGAGTTTATAACACTTTTAGATAATATTTCTGCATCTTTTTGAGATCTGCAATTATAAACAACACATTCAAGAAGCTTACTTGCACCTTCACCATCTTTAGCGATCATTTTAGCAAGAGTTATATTAATTTTATTCAATGCTTCAATAAATAAGTAGTAATTTGTATCTTTTCTTTTAATTATTTCATTATCAGCAAGACCATTAGCTAATATTAAAACCATGTCATTTGTACTAGTATCACCATCTACACTGACTCTGTTATAACTTATTTTTGTGCTTTCTTTTAAAGCTTCCTGAAGCATTTCTCCAGAAATATTTAAATCGGTTGTTATAAAAGAGAGCATAGTTCCCATATTAGGTTCTATCATTCCAGAACCCTTTGCCATAGCTCCAATAGTTATTTTTTTGTTACCTATCATGAACTCTAAAGATAGCTGCTTTTTATAAGTGTCAGTTGTCATTATTGCAGTGGCAGCATCATCAAAACCATCTTTTGATAATCTATCTGTAAGCATTGGAATTCCATTTTTTATTGCATCTATATTTAAAGGAATTCCTATAACACCTGTTGATGCAACTAAAATATCACCTGTTTTTAGTTTAAGAGCCTTTGCTTGAAGTTCAGTCATTCTTTTAGCTTTTACTAATCCATCATCCCCATTGCATGTATTAGCATTTCCACTATTTATTATTATTGCTTGAGCTTTTTTATTAGATAAATGTTCCTTAGTTATATAAATAGGAGCTCCCTTAACTTTATTTTTTGTATATACTCCAGCAGCTGTGGCTGGGACTGTTGAATAAATAAGTGATAAATCTAGATTTAAGTTATTTTTCTTAAGTCCACAATGAATTCCAGATGCAAGGAAACCTTGAGGAGCAGTAATTCCATTTGTAGTAATTAATTGCAATTGTAAAACCCCCTTATTACAATTAAAAAATTAAAATTAGTTTCCAGAAGAAACTAATTTTAATCCGTCTGTTTCTTCAAATCCCATAATTATATTCATATTTTGTATTGCTTGTCCCGCAGCTCCTTTAATCATATTGTCTATTGTGCTGATGATTATTAGTCCATCACCTCTATGATTTAAATGTAATGATATATTGCAATTATTTGTGTATTTAACATCTTTTATAGAAGCTGTATCACCAAGTGGAAGTATATTTACAAAAGGCTCATATTTATAAAAGTTAGAGTATAAATTATGAATATTTTCAATAGTTGTTTTTTCTTTGGGATAGCAGTATATAGTTGATAATATACCTCTATTTATTGGAAGTAGGTGAGGAGTAAAGGTAATATTTACATCCCCTTGTGCTATATCTGATAGGCATTGTTCTATTTCTGGAGTATGTCTATGAGAACCTATTCCATATGGAGAAAAGTTTTCATTTAGTTCTGGATAGTGAGACTTTAATGCAAGACCTCTTCCAGCACCTGTTGCTCCTGATTTTGAATCGCATATTATATTATCTAATTTAATTAATGAGTCTTTTAGTAAAGGCATTAATCCAAGTTCTATCGAAGTAGGATAGCATCCTGGATTAGCTATTATTTTATATTCTTTAATTTTTTCTCTGTTATGCTCAGGAAGAGCATAAATACTTTTTTTATGAAGATCCTTATATAAAAAATCTTTTCCATACCATTTCTTATAATCTTCTTCGCTTTTTAATCTAAAGTCTGCCCCAAGGTCTATAAGTACTTTATTTTCCTTAGAAACTAATTCTGCAATTTCCTCACTAAGACCATGAGGAAGTGCAGCAAATATAATATCACATTTATTTATAACAGCATTTTGGTTTTCACAAATTAAGTTTGTAACACCATATAGATTTTTATATATAGAAGATATTGGCTCACCTTCATAAGAAACTGAACTTATAGCTTCAATAGTAACTTTAGGATGATTTAATAAAAGCCTAAGTAGTTCAACTCCTACATAGCCAGTTGCCCCAATTATTCCTACTTTAAGCATTTTAAATCCTCCTTAGTATTTTTTATTGATTCTAAAAGTAAATTTAATTGAATTTTTACTGAAGAGGAACTTGGACCGCCAAAAATCTTTCTCTCTTCAACACAATTTACTAAATCTATTGCAGTATATATATCTTCTTCAAAAATAGGTGAGAAGTTTTTAAATTCATCTAATGAAAGATCATCTATGGCCAAATCATTTTTTATACAATAAAGAACTATTTCACCAACTATTTCATGTGCCACTCTAAAAGCTAAACCTTTTTTTACTAGATAGTCGGCAACATCAGTAGCATTTGTAAATCCACTAGAAGCTCCTTTTCTCATGCTTTCTTTATTAATCTTCATAGTATTTAACATTCCAGTGAAGGTTTTTAATGATAAAATTGCTGTATCTAAGGCATCAAATAAAGCTTCCTTATCTTCTTGCATATCTTTGTTATAAGCAAGAGGAAGCCCCTTCATAACAGTAAGAAGTGTTATTAAATCACCATAAACTCTTCCTGTTTTTCCTCTAACTAATTCTGCAACATCAGGATTTTTCTTTTGTGGCATTATGCTGCTACCAGTACTATATTCATCAGATAGTTCAATAAAGCTAAATTCATTTGTTGCCCAAAGAATAATTTCTTCAGAAAATCTTGATAAATGCATCATTATCATAGATAAGGTTGATAAAGCTTCTATTGCATAATCTCTATCTGAAACTGAATCTAAGCTATTTACAGTAAGAGAAGCAAAGCCTAAGTCTTTTGCTATCATATGTCTATCAAGGTTATAGGTTGATGTAGCAAGAGCTCCACTACCTAATGGCATTTGATCCAATCTTTTATAACAATCAAATATTCTACCTAAATCTCTTTTAAACATTTCAGAATATGCTAATAAATGATGTGCAAAGGTTATAGGTTGTGCCTTTTGCATATGAGTATATCCTGGCATTATAGTATTTACATTATCATTAGCCTTTTGATAGATAACTTCTTGAAGAGATAGAATATTATTTACTAAATCTTTTAAGGCACTTTTTAAATATAGCTTTGTATCGAGAGTTACCTGATCATTTCTGCTTCTTCCAGTATGAAGTTTTTTTCCTTCAGCACCAATATAGTAGGTTAATGTTCCTTCTATAAAACTATGGATATCTTCAGAAGCTTCATCTATTTTGATAACTCCGTTTTCGAATCTTTTTAATATTGTTTCTAGGCCAGCAGCTATTTTTATACTATCTTCTTTTGGGATGATATTTTGTTCTCCTAACATTTTTACATGAGCTAAACTACCTAAGATGTCTTCCTTATACATTCTTGAATCCACTCGTATTGATGAGTTAAAATCATTAACTAATGAATTAACTCCTTTTTCAAATCGTCCGCCCCAAAGTTTCATATTTATTTACCAGCTTTCTTTAGTGTTTCATTCATTTTTGCTTTAACTGTTATAGGAAGACCAAATAAGTTTATAAACCCAGCAGAATCTTTTTGATCATATACAGCATCTTCTCCAAATGTTGCATACTCTTCGCTATATAAGGAGTAAGGAGAAGTCATTCCAGCATTTATTATATTGCCTTTATATAATTTAAGTTTTACTTCACCAGTAACAGTTTCCTGAGTTTTTTCTATAAATGCGGTTAAAGCTTCTCTAAGGGGAGTAAACCATTGGCCGTTATAAACAATTTCTGCAAATTTTAATGCTACAATTTCTTTGTAGTGAGAAGTTTCCTTATCAAGGCAAATTTCTTCTAAATCTTTATGAGCTTTGTAAAGTATAGTTCCAGCTGGGGTTTCATAAACACCTCTGGATTTCATTCCAACTAACCTATTTTCAACCATGTCAATTATTCCAATGGCATTTTCTCCACCTATTTTATTAAGCTTTTCAATTAAAGTAACACCATCTAATTTCTCACCGTTTAATTCAACTGGAATACCTTTTTCAAATTTTAAAGTTATATAAGTTGATTTATCAGGTGCTTTTTCCAATGTATTTGTTAGCTCTAAGATTTTATCATAGTTTGGCTCATTATTTGGATCTTCTAAATCAAGGCCTTCATGACTTAAATGCCATAAATTTTTATCTTTACTATAATTAGTTTCGTAGCTTATTGCTATTGGAATTTCTTTATCCAAAGCGTATTTAATTTCTTCTTCTCTAGATTTTATATCCCAAATTCTCCATGGAGCTATTATTTCCATGTCTGGCGCAAAGGCTTTAACAGCAAGCTCAAATCTTACTTGGTCATTTCCTTTACCAGTACATCCATGACAAATAGCATCAGCTCCTTCAGCTAAAGCTATTTCAACTAATCTTTTACCGATTATTGGTCTTGCAAAAGATGTACCAAGAAGATATTTTCCTTCATAAATAGCATTAGCCTTAATAGTAGGGAAAATATATTCATTAACAAACTCATGAGTTAAATCTTCTATATAGCACTTTGAAGCCCCAGTTTTAAGTGCTTTTTCTTTTAGACCTACGAGTTCATCCTTTTGTCCAACATTACCAACTACAGCAATAACTTCACAGTTATAATTTTCTTTTAGCCAAGAAATAATTATTGAAGTATCTAATCCTCCTGAATAGGCTAGTACAACTTTATTAATTTTTTTCATATATTAAAGCCCCCTTGTATATTGCTAAGAATAAAAGAAAGAATATTTATAAATAGCAACAGTATATTTATTACTAATAAAAATTTGTTTGATTTATATGCTTCAATTATCTATTTAATTATCAAACATTTATATTTAAAAACATTTATAGATTTATTTGATAGAATTAGCAATATTGAAGCCATATTTGTTTAGATATTATATAGGCTACTAAAATATTAAAAGTAGTCAAATAAAAATATTCATATAGTTTGCGAGAAAACTATGTTTATAATTATACAGCTTATGGTATAATTATGCAATAGTATATTTGAATAATTATTCAAATATTTCGTATAAATCTTGCGCGATAATAGTATGTATATGACATTGATGCATTTTTATGAACTAGTTTATGAATGTTTTTTTATTTAAAAATTTAAAAATATGCTGTCACACAATTAAAATTAAAGGGATGTCAAAGACATCCCAAGTAATTTTTATTTCATATAAGCTTTGCATGTTTATAATTAAGTGTAAATTAAAATAAGATCAGATTGAATTAAAAAATTATTTTAAAATAAATTTTGTAAATTAGGCTTTTGTAGATCTTTTAAATGTTCGGCTGCATATCTTACTACATGAAGAGTTGCTAATGATTCAGCCTTATCTTCACCTTTTATATAAAGAGTTAACTTTAGGGATTCATTCATTAATGAATCATAATCAACATGATTTAGATATATTGCAGGAATATCAGCTTTTTCCTTAATTAATGATAATAGTTCAACTGAACTTTCATATGCTAAATATTCTTCGCCTTCAGCAAGAAGATCTTCTATTTCTTCACATTTTATCATTACATCATCACAAAGTGATACAAATTTAGTATCAAGAAAAAATAATCCTGTAATTAATACTATAAATAGGAGTATAGAAATAATGCTGTTTTTCATTAATTATCCTCCTTATCTGTATGAAGTTGGTAAATAAATTTACCTTTAGTATCTGTCATTGCAATTAACACATCTTTAATTGAGTTAACCTTATGTTTCTTTAGTTCATTTTGAATCCACTCATCAGTTTTATTTCCGGAAGTTAGTGCATTTCTATTTATTCTACCATCTAAAACATAAATAATAGGTAGTCTAGGCTCAGATGAACTAGTATTTTGAGAATTTGAGATTCCATCACTAGATTTATTAGAAGTTAGAAAGGACATTTGTCCGTTATTTTCTAATATACCAAATTCAATTTCACTTAAGTCAAAATATCCAGCAAGTCTTATTTCTTCCATAAGTTCATCTAAGTTAATTTGTTGTTTTTTTAGAGTTTCAAAATTTATTTTACCTCTATTTATTAATATGCAAGGTTCACCCTCTAAAATTTTCCTAGCTTTTTGGCTTTTTAGTTGAATTAATGATAATACCGTCTTAATAAATAGTAAAGTTATAATAGGAATAACGCCTAATATTAATGGTAATCGTGTATCTTGCATCGGTAATGCAGCTAAATCTGAAATCATTATAGTAATTACAAATTCATAAGGCTGCAATTCTCCAATTTGTCTCTTTCCCATTAACCTAACTACTAATATAACTAAAGCATAAAGAAAAATTGTTCTAATTAGTACAATAAACATAAAACCACCTCGTAAGAGATATTATTTGTATAAATGCATAGATTTATTCTTATATTAATAAGGTGAGTATTATATGAGTATTAATAAGGTAGTATTATGTAAGATATTTTTATAGATTTTTTGAACATTCAGTATATAATATTAAATAAGGATATTTAGAAAATATTGACAAAAAGTTTAGCTGGAGGAGGGCAATTATGAGTATTTTTAAGATAAAATACCAGGGCAAAGAATATGATGTTCAAGAGGGTATTACTTACAAGGAATTTATAGACACTTCACTAAAAATAGATTCAACGGATGTAGCATTATGCAGAGTAAATAGAAAGTATCATGAGTTGTTTAGAGTTATAGATAGAGATGGTGATATAGAATTAATAATGTTTGATAGTACTATAGGATATAAAATTTACACTAGGACATTACAGTTCATTTTTATAAAAGCTACTTTAGACCTTTTCGATAATTCAGTTATAACAATTGAACATAGTCTTGGAGAAGGGGTATTTGGTGAACTTCATAAGGAAGAAGTTTTAAGTACTGGAGATATAGATAAGATAAAGTTGAAAATGAAAGAGATTATCGAAAAAGACTTACCTATAAATAAGATAAGAGTAAAAAGAGAAAAAGCTATTGAAATATTTAAGGGATATGGAATGGATGATAAGGTTTCTTTATTAAATCATGTATCTTTTGAAAATGTAAATTTATATGAATTAGATGGAAGATATGATTATTTCTATGGTCAAATGGCATATTCAACAGGAGTGATTAAAGCATTTGATTTAATGTATTATGAGCCAGGATTTGTATTAAGATATCCAGAGAAAGATAATTTAAATTCTGTATCTGATTTTAAGGAAAATAGAAAGTTATCTCAAATTTTTATGGAAACAGAAAGATGGCTTAACATTCTAGGCGTTGGAGAAGTTGGCTCATTAAATGACAAAGTTGAAAATAGAGAGTTTAGAGATTTAATTATGGTTTCTGAAGCTTTGCATGAAAAGAAAATAGCACAAATAGCTGATATGATAAATGAAAGAAAAGAAACAAAGGTTGTGTTAATAGCAGGGCCTAGCTCTTCAGGTAAGACTACTTTTGCTAATAGATTATCAGTTCAACTTAGAGTAAATGGGTATGTACCAATCCCTATATCATTAGATGATTATTTTGTAGATAGAGACCATACTCCAAAAGACGAAAATGGAGAATATGATTTTGAAAGTATCTATTCTTTAGATTTAGAATTATTTAATTCTAATTTAAGCAGTTTGCTAAGAGGAGAGGAAGTAGAAATTCCAAGTTTTAATTTTAAAAAGGGTGGAAGAGAGTGGGTTGGTAATAAGTTAACCCTTCCAAGCAATGGAATATTATTAATTGAAGGAATCCATGGGTTAAATCCAATTCTTACGTCATCAATTTCAGATAATCAAAAATTTAAAATTTATATATCTGCACTAACTCAATTAAATTTAGATAATCATAATAGAATAGCAACTACTGATATAAGAAGAGTAAGAAGAATCGTTAGAGATCATTTATCTAGAGGGTATGGAGCAGAACAAACCTTGAAGATGTGGCCATCTATTAGAAGAGGAGAAGAAAGAAATATTTTTGTTTTCCAAGAAGAAGCTGATGTTATGTTTAATTCAACTTTAGTTTATGAATTATGTGTATTAAAGAAATATGCACTAGAAGAGCTAGATAAAATTGGTCAAGACAGTCCAGTTTATTTAGAAGCAAGTAGACTAAAATCATTTTTAGGTTTCTTTAAAGAAATAGATAAGGATTATGTACCAACTAATAGTATATTAAGAGAATTTATAGGTGGAAGCGTATTTTATAAATACTAGAAAAGTGAAAGGATGAAAGAGTGAGAGAATGAAAGAATTTAGGAAATAATTTACCTTCGTTAAATTATGAAAGTGTAAAAAATCTTAAAAATTTTTATTTTATTTTTTTCATTTCTTAACTTTTTCATTCTTAAATTACTTATGGGGGTTTTTATGGTATTAATAAATGATTATAAAAAAGTAATTATAGAATTAACTGATGATGATTTCATTTATAAAAGTTTTTTTAGAAAAGTAAAAATAAAAAAATCAGATATTAGAAGTGTTTTTTATGATGAAGGCTATTTAGGAATACTAACTTATAGGGGGAAAATTTACTCGTTAAGTTTGGGTTCTCTTTTATGGAGTGAAAAAGGTAAGCTTGAAGATTTAAGAAAAGAGCTAAATAAGGAGAATATATTATTTGATTACACTAATACCAAAGTTTTTAAAGAAATTTTTCCTTTTTATTTAATTTCCATTTCTATTATAAATCTTATAGAAAAGCCTAGATTTGCGATATTAATATTTTTAATTTTTATTATAGGAATAATATATAGTAGAAAGGTTACTATATTTGAAAACAATGTATTTAATATTGATAAAGATGAATTGGAAGTTATAAGAAGAAAGAGTATACTTAAGTATAAAAGGCACGAAATAGATAAGATTAAATTAAAAAGAGAGTTAAATGGTATAACTACTATTTACTTTAAGAAAAATGGTAATAAGTTTAGACTTTATTTTAAGGATAATCCTTACTTAATAAAAATATATGATTTAAGTTTAGTTAAACTCTTTGGTTAATATTTTTTATGTAATAAGTTATAAAATTAAATAGGTATAATAAATAATCAATATATTCATTTAATTAAAAGAGTGAAGCATTTATATTTAAGTTTTATATAAATTAGTAAAATACTAAATTTATTCATATACTATAATTTATTAGGTGTTCTACTTATACATTTAATAAGTAATAGCTCGTATAGATTTTTAATTAATTCCAATATATAATATGTATAGCAAAATTAAATACAAAAGGAGAAAAAATCATGAGTGGCATGGGTGTTTTTGATATATTAGGCCCTATAATGGTAGGACCATCTTCATCACATACTGCAGGAGCAGCAAGATTAGGTAAAGTTGCTCGAGCAATTGCAGGTGATGATGTTATAGAAGTGACATTTTTATTACATGGATCCTTTGGAAAAACCTATAAGGGACATGGTACTGATAGAGCTTTAGTTGCAGGAATAATGGGAATGGATCCTTCAGATGAAAGACTTAGGGATTCACTTGAAATTGCAAAAGAAAAAGGAATAAAAATAACATTTAAAGACGAAGATTTAGGAGATTATCATCCTAATACTGTTAGATTTTTAATTAAGTGTAAAAATGGTAAAGAGTGTGATGTTATAGGAAGTTCAATTGGTGGAGGAAATATTGAAATCGTTGAAATAAACGGAAATAAAGTTAAATTCACAGGTGCTTATGCAACGATAATAACTTCCCATAGAGATATACCTGGAACTGTAGCAAAGGTTACAAATATTTTATATGATAATAAAGTTAATATTGCATTTTTAAATTTAGGCAGAAGTCAAAGAGGTAAAAATGCAACTATGACATTTGAAGTTGATAGTAAAATTTCAGATGAATTAATAGAACAAATAAAAGAAGTTGAAGGAATAGAAAAAGTAATCCTTATTAATAAAGTTGAGGAGGGTGAGTAGTTTGGACATAGCAAAATCTGGAGAAGAACTTGTACATATATGTGAAGAAAATTCAATTTCATTAAGTGAATACGCAATTATAAGAGAAATGGAAGATAGGGATATTTCAAGAGAAGAGGTATTTCTAAAAATGAAAAAGACTTTAGATGCCATGAGAAGTGGTGCAACTGAAGCAAGAGAAAAAGAAGTATATTCAGTTAGTGGGCTAATTGGTGGAGATGCATATAAAATGCAACAATATTTAAAAAAGGGAAACTCTTTAACTGGAGATACTATGGTTTTAGCGATGGCTATGGCATTATCATCATCAGAAGTAAATGCATCAATGGGGAAAATAGTTGCATGCCCTACTGCTGGTTCTTGCGGTATTTTACCAGCTGTTATTTTAACAGCTGGAGAAAGGCTTGGAAAAAATGATGAAGAATTAATGAGAGCATTATTTGCATCAGCAGCAGTTGGAATGATAATTGGAAGAAACGCAACTTTTGCAGGTGCTGAAGGTGGGTGCCAAGCCGAATGTGGATCAGCGGCAGCGATGGCATCAGCAGCAGTTGTAGAGATGATGGGTGGAACACCAAAAATGTCATTAGATGCAGCTGCTATAGTATTTAAAAATATATTAGGCTTAGTTTGTGATCCAGTTGCTGGATTAGTAGAAATTCCATGTGCTAAAAGAAATGCTTCTGGAGCTATGAGTGCATTATGTACAGCAGATTTAGTAATGGCAGGTGTAGAATCTAAGATACCTTTTGATGATGCATTATCTGCAATGTACAAAGTAGGAAGAAGTTTACCAGCTTCATTAAGAGAAACTGCACAAGGTGGCGTAGCAGTAACAAAAGCTGGATTAATGTTAAAGAAAAAAGTCTTTGGAGACAATTAAATATCGTGATAAATATAAATAGAGTATGCTTATTTCGCATGCTCTATTTATATTTATCCACTAATATTTATTAATAAATATTTAGGAAGCGAAAGTGCACAAATTAATAGTTAATAGTGAAAGAGTTAAGGAGGTTTTACTACGTAAAACTTAAAGAATTAATTTGTGTAAAGCACAATATAAATTAAAAATCCCTTAAGGATTTTTCTATAACTCTATCATTTTTTCATTCGGCTTTCCTAAAATTAATGCAATAACTTATTCATTCTATAATTTTTCATTTAGCGAATATGAATTATCACCTTAATTCTTCGGCGTAAATTATTAATTATCCATTGAGTTTCCGTTCATCATATCTATATAATCCTCACCATAATTATGCATAGCCTGAAGTACAGGCATTATTTTTTCTCCAACAGCAGTTAGGCCATATTCAACTTTGGGAGGAACTACAGGATAAACTTTTCTGTAAATTAAATTGTCTTCTTCTAGGCTTCTAAGTTGATTTGTAAGCATTTTTTGAGTAACATTAGGAAGCTTTCTTTTTAAATCACTAAATCTAAGCGGTTCTTTGCATAAATACCATAGTATTAATATTTTCCATTTGCCAGAAATTAGCTTATGCACCAAAATCATTGGACATATCTCATGAGAGTTATTTGATTCGTTTATATAACAATCATTATGAGTTATTGAGAATTTCTCCATATAATTTCTCCTTATCTATAACATAAATTTCACAAAATTTAATCACAATAAAAATATAAGTTATACTATTTTAATTGAGAAGCAGTATCAATTTGGATACTATGTATAAAAAAAGTGTCTACTTGAAAAAAAAGAATATTTAAACTAGTATTTATATTATAGCAAAATACAAGTATATTACCAATGGTAATTACTATTAGGAGGACAAAATGAATAAAGTATTATATATAAAAGCAAATATTAAACCAGAAGGACAATCAAGAACATTTAGAATATCAGATAATTTTATAGAAGAATATAAAAAGAACAATCCAAATGATGAAGTAACAGTTTTAGATCTATATAAGGAAGGAATTGACTTTTTAAGACCAGAAGATTTAGCAGCTGTATTTGGAGAAAAAACTGAAGAGAGTAAGAAGCACCCAATTTTAAAATATGCTTATCAAATAGCTGAAGCAGATAAGATTGTTATTTCTACACCAATGTGGAATTTAGGAACACCAGCAATAGTTAAAGCTTATTTTGACTATGTAAGTGTAACAGGAATAACTTTTAAATATACTGAAAATGGTCCAGTAGGATTATGTAAAGCAACTAAGGCTTTAATAGTTTCTGGAAGAGGTGGAGATTATTCAAATCCAATAACTAAAGACCTAGAAATGGGAGAAAGATATTTAAAATCTATTTTAACATTCTTTGGTGTTAAAGATATTAAGAGCGTTGCTGCTGAAAACTTAGATGTATATGGAATAGATGTAGAAAAGATTGTTACAGATGAAATAGCTGAAGCAAAAGAAATAGCAAAGAATTTTTAATTTAAAGATTTAAGAAGAGATTCTAAGGATCAATAAAATAGATTAATTTCATCACTTTAAAATAGTTTTATTTTATGAATAGTATAACTTATAAAGCTAATAATAACTTTGTAAGGTGGTGATTTTAATGGATAAGAACCCAAGTATAAAATGTACAGTTGAACAATGTAAGTATAATAATACAAATGAAAAATATTGTACATTATCAATGATTCAAGTTGGAACTCATGAAAAAAATCCAACTCAAGTAGAATGTACAGATTGTGATTCTTTTGAATTAAGATAATAATTTTTTAGAATTACAAGCTAGATATTGGATTTAAATTAAATAAATCTAAGAGAAAAGAGAAAGGATAATTCCTTTCTCTTTTTATTTGTAAAATATATTAAATCTTATGACAAATAATTAGTGAATTTAAGAAGAATTATAGGAAATATTAAATTCATAAAATGGATAAAAATAAAGAATATAGGTAAAAATAATATTTGATATAAAAATGAAAATGTTATTTAGATTTATAGTTAACATTTTATAGAAATCCTTTTAGGAGGAACTATGAAAGAGATAGAAGATATTTTTACAGAATTATTAAAGATAAGTATAAGCAAATACATAATTGCAGGTATAGTCATAATTATAGCTTTAGCTATAAACAAATATATAATAACTAAGATTTTTGATTATATAATTAGGATAGTAAAGAGAACTAAAAATTTTGCAGATGATAGCTTGGTAAGGGCGTTGGAAAAGCCAATCAAGCTATATATAACATTATATTCTTTTTATGCATCATTAAAGATTATAGATTTCGATGGTCTGAATGTTAATACAGTTACAAGTGATAGATTAAAAAAAATATTTATAGTTATAGTAATATGTTATTTCTTTTACAATTTAACTCTAGAAAATTCTCTCTTATATACAAGAATGCATAAAAATGATGGAGGAAATACAATAGTATTTCCTTTTGTATCTATAATAATAAGATTAGTTATTATAGTGATAGGGGTAAGTTGTGTAGCTAGGGAATTTGGTTTTACGGGATTCATAGCTGGTCTTGGAATTAGTGGTGTAGCATTTGCACTAATGGCACAAGATACTTTTTCTAATTTATTTGGTGGAGTTATAATAGTATTAGATAGACCTTTTGCAATAGGTGATTGGATACAAACATCTCAAGTTGAAGGAATAGTTGAAGACATAACGTTTAGAAGCACAAAAATAAGGACGTTTTCTATGGCGGTTGCAACTGTACCAAATTCAAAGCTTGCAAATGAAAATATTATAAATTGGACACAAAGAAAACTAAGAAGAATACATTTTAAGTTCACTATTAAGTTTGACACTGAAGTTGAAAAAATTAAAAATTGCATAAGTAGAATTGAAGAATTATTAAATAGTCATGAAAAAATTGATAAAGATTTAATTATTGTAAGTTTTAATGAGCTATCAACTTATGGATTTGGAGTTTTTGTTTATTTCTATACTAATGAATTAAATTATAAATTATACGAAAAATTAAAAGAAGAAATAAATATGGATATATTAAGAATACTTAGAGAAGAAGAAGTAGAGCTTATGTTCTTTACTTTTAATTTTGGAAATGGATTAGAGAATAGAGGAGCAAATTGTGAAACGGAATGTACAGAACTAGAATCAATAAGAAATATAACTGAAGAAGAAAGAGGAAAATAGGGGAAATTAAAGCAAATGTTAAATTAAATTAATAATATATAAGATAGAAAGCATATTATATATTATTCTTAGTTTAGAGCTCAAGTGGGCATATGTAAGTTTGTTAATTAGTATTAAAAATGTTATGGAATAAGTAACTTATATATGTCCACTTTTTTTATGAAAATTTAGTGGTATAATTTAATTATTAAGTAAATTACATGAATTATAATAGAAGAATATATAAGAGGTGTTTATATGGGACTAAATAATAAAAAACTTACACAATTATCAACAAGATGCGGATGCGCAGGTAAGTTTACTCCAGATGGATTAGCAAAGGTTTTAAGTCATATAGAAGCCAATGTAGAGGATAGAGATCCAAATTTAATTGTAGGTTTTGATAAATCAGATGATGCTGGTGTCTATAAATTGTCAGAGGATTTGGCATTAGTTCAAACGGTAGATTTTTTTACACCAGTTGCAAATGATCCATATACATTTGGTCAAATAGCTGCAACTAATGCATTAAGTGATGTTTATGCAATGGGGGGAAAGCCATTAACAGCATTAAATTTAGCATGTTTCTCAGCAACTATAGGACCAGAAATATTAGCAGAGATATTAAAAGGTGGGGCTGATAAGATAAGAGAAGCAGGAGCAACAATAGCTGGTGGACATACAATTACAGATGAAGAAATCAAATACGGAGTTTCTGTTACAGGAATAGTTGACCCTAAAAAAGTAGTAACAAATTCAGGCGCTAAAGATGGCGATGTTCTTATATTAACAAAGCCTCTTGGATACGGTGTTTTAACTACAGCTTTGAAGATAGAATTTATTACAGATGAAGAGTTTGAAGAAGCAGCAAATGTAATGTCAACTCTTAATAAAATTGCTTCAGAAGAAATGCAAAAAGTAGGAGTTAATTCTTGTACTGATATTACAGGATTTGGGTTTATAGGACATGCATATGAAATGGCAAATGGAAGCGAAGTTGAAATAGAAATAGATAGTAAAAAAATACCTATAATGAATAAAGTAATAGATTTAATAAAAGAATATTGTCTTCCTAGTGGAGCATATTCTAATGAAAAATATTTTGAAGAATGGGTAGACTTTAGTCCTGAAATTTCTGAGCAAATGAGACTTGCACTTTTTGATCCTCAAACATCAGGAGGACTATTAATTTCAGTTGAAGAAAGCAAGGCAAATGAATTATTAGAGAATATAAATAATAGAAGTCAAATAAAAGCAGAGATTATTGGTAGAGTAGTTAAAAAGGGAAGTAATAAAAATATAATAACAATAAGATAGTTAAAAAAATAAGTGAAGCTTATAATCTTCACTTATTTTTTTATATAATAACTTGAAATTTATTTAAATTTATAAATATTTGTAAAATACTTAAAGGAAATATTTAAGAAACATGGTTAATTTAACAAAATTGTGTTCAAATATTTAACATATATACTATTTATTATATAATTATATTGTGGTTTAGAATTAGTATAGAAAAATTAAATAAGAATAGGGAGATAGTAATTGAAGCTGAAGGAGATTATAGGGATAAAAAATAAATCTGTAATATCTATAATTGGATGTGGTGGGAAAACAACTTTAATGTATTTATTAGCAAATGATCTTAAAGATGATAATAAAGTTTTAATATCAACTACAACAAAAATTCTCGTTCCAACAAGAGATGAGGTGGATTTTTTAGCTGTAGGTGAAAACCAATATCACTCTATAAGGGATAAGAAGAATAATGGAATTTACGCATATTCTAAAGCTATAACTAAAGAAAATAAATTTATAGGTATAAATGAAAGTGATATAAAAACGTTAACAAAAGATTTTGATTTTATATTATTAGAAGCTGATGGCTCTAAAAGGAAACCAATTAAGGGCTGGAATGATACTGAACCAGTCATTTCTAGTGAGACAAACTTAACTATAGGAGTTATGAGTCTTGAATCATTAGGATTAGAAATAAATGATAATAATGTGCATAGATTATGTGAATTTAATGATCTTACTAATAGTTCTCTAGGAGAAGTTATAAATATAAATCATTTTGTAAAAGTAATATTTAATAAAGATGGTTTGTTTAAGTATTCTAAGGGTGAAAGGTTATTATTTCTAAATAAGGTAGAGACAATTGATGAAAATAATTTAAAGTTGCTTATTAAGGAAATTATCAAAAGAAATGAAAAGGATAAGTTGTTAAATAAAATAATATATGGAAGTTTAAAAAATAAAATTTATAAAATAGTGTTAATGTAGAGTTTATAGATTACTAATTTAGAAGAGATTTATTTAAGTGAAGTAGTAAAGTTAAAGATATATATTTATTTTAATATAAATTATAAGAAAGAGGATGGGAGCTATGGATTTAGGGACTGTAATAGTAAGAGGTGGAGGAGATATAGCATCTGGAACAATACAAAAGTTATATAGAAGTGGATTTAATGTATTAGTTTTAGAAATAGAAAAACCAACTGCAATTAGAAGAAACGTAGCATTTAGTGATGCTATATATAATGGAGAAGCTGAGGTAGAAGGAATAAAAGCAATTCGTGCATATAATCTAGATGATATAAATAATGCATTTAAGAATAAATTTATTCCAATAGTAGTAGATGCTAATGGAGAGTTTATTAATAAAATTAAGCCATTTGTAGTAGTGGATGCCATACTAGCTAAAAAAAATTTAGGAACCAATAAGGAAATGGCACCAATAACAATAGCACTAGGACCAGGATTTGAGGCTGGTGTTGATGTTGATGTTGTTATAGAAACAATGAGGGGGCATAACCTAGGAAGGTTAATATTTGAAGGTTATGCAATGCCTAATACTGGTGTACCAGGAGAAATTGCTGGTTATTCAAAAGAGAGAGTAATATATAGTGAAGCAAATGGAGTTATAAAGAATTATAAATTTATAGGTGACATAGTTAAAAAAGGTGAAGTTTTGGCAGCAATAGGTAATGAAAAAGTATTAGCACCTATAGATGGGTTACTTAGAGGTATTATAAAAGATGGAACAAGAGTTGAAATAGGATTAAAAATAGGAGATATAGATCCAAGGTTAAAAGAAATAAATAATTATACTACAATTTCAGATAAAGCTAGAAATATAGGAGGTGGTGTATTAGAAGCTTTATTAATGATTAAAAATAAAAAAGGTATATGAAGTTTTTATTAATTATGTATAAAAATAATTCCTAATTAAAACATGAGAATTAGTCAAGAAAGGTATGGGATTAATGATAACAGCAGGGCTGATAACTGTAGATGATAAAGAATATAAAAAGGGAGATGATGATTATAGGGAAAAAATAATTAAAAGATATTTAGAAAATAGAGGGCATCAAATATTAAGATGTAAAATTTTAAAAAGTAATCAAGTAGATATAGAAAATGAAATGAAGTATATGAGTGATGAACTGAAAGTAGATTTAATACTAACAAGCGGAGGAATTGGATGTCGCCCAACAGATATTGTTCCAGAGGCAACAAGAAATATAATTATAAAAGAAGTAAGTGGTATTTCAGAGGGAATAAGATACTATAATTTGCAAATGAGTAAAAATATAATGCTCTCAAGAGGGGTTTCTGGTATTAGAGAAAAAACATTAATAGTTAATTTACCAGAGAATCCTAAATTTCTAATTTCATCCTTAGATTTTGCTTTAGGAACAATTGAATATGGAGTAGAAATGGTAATTGGTAGAATAAAAGATTGTGTTATATGATAAAAGAGGTGAACATATGAAAGTTATAGATGTAAGAGAGGCTATAGGATGTGCTTTATGCCATGATATTACTAAAGTAGTTCCAGGAGAATTTAAAGGTGTAGCTTTTAAAAAGGGACATATAATTGAGGAAAAGGATATAGATGAGCTTTTATCAATAGGAAAAGATCATATTTATATATGGGATGAAGATGAAAATTTAGTTCATGAAAATGAAGCAGCAGAATTTCTTAAAGATATATGTGCAGGTAGTGGATTGACTTTTTCAGAAGTTAAGGAAGGGAAAATAGAATTCTTTGCTGCTATAGATGGACTCCTTAAAATAGATTTAGATTTACTTGTTAAATTAAACTCTATAGATGAAGTTATTCTATCAACTATTAAGAATGATACAGTTGTTAAAAAGGGAGATAAAATTGCTGCAACTAAGGTTATCCCATTAGCAATTAAAAAAGAAAAATTACTTAAAGTTCAAAGTGTTGTAAGTAAAAAGATAATAAATGTTATTCCAATTAAACCGAAAAAAGTTGCAATAGTTACAACTGGAAACGAAGTGTATTATGGAAGAATACAAGATGCATTTAAAGGTGTTATAGAAAAGAAGATATATCCATATGGTTGTGATATTATTGGACAAACAATTATAAAAGATAATTTAGTAGAAATAAAAGAAGCAATAAATCATTGGCTTGAAAAGGGTGCAGAAATGATACTTTGCACTGGAGGAATGTCTGTTGATGCTGATGATTTAACGCCTAAAGCAATAAGGGAAATTGGAGCAGAAATTATTTCTTATGGTACTCCTATTTTTCCAGGCGCTATGTTCCTAATTTCT
Organism: Clostridium mucosae; assembly: GCF_024622765.1. Taxonomy (NCBI): domain Bacteria; kingdom Bacillati; phylum Bacillota; class Clostridia; order Eubacteriales; family Clostridiaceae; genus Clostridium; species Clostridium mucosae. The sequence goes on from NZ_JANKAF010000017.1 coordinate 62,034, forward strand.
TATAAAGGAGACATACCAATATTAGGATTACCTGGAGGAGTAATTTTTTCAGAAAGCACTGCTTTTGATGTGATATTACCAAGAGTTTTAGCCGGAGAAAAATTAACTAAGTATGACATAGCAAGTTATAGTCATGGAGGCTTGTGCATTGCTAACGATTATATATAAGGTATAATAAAGATTTCAAATTTTAATAAGATATCTATATAATCGATATTAGCTACATATAATTAGTAGTTTGATAACTTATATTAAAGATTAAATAATATATTCGATTTTAATTTTTCTATTATGTTTAAGCAAGTTCTTTATCTATTTAATATACATATAGTTTTAATTATTTGTAATATTAATTGAAGCATATATAAAATTAGCGCTATAATTAAAGTATAAGATAAAATAAAGGTAGTAAATTATAAAATGAAGAGGTGGCAGTATGAATGTTATAGATTGTAAGGGACTAGCGTGTCCTATGCCTGTTATAAAAACAAAGAAATATTTTGACTTAGAAGATTCAAAGGAAACTTTAGTAATAGTAGATAACGAGGTTGCTAAAAATAATATATTAAGATTAGCTAAAGGATTAAAGCTAAATAGTAGTTTTGAAGAAGAAAATGGATTATATACAATTCAATTAGCAAAGGGCGAATTTACTACAATACATCAAGATGTATATAAAGAAGAAATTGTTAATCAGACAGTTGCTCCAACTATATTAGTTTCATCAAATTTACTTGGTAATGGTGATGATAGATTAGGGGAAACTCTAATGAAAGTATATATTAATACATTAGCGGAAGCAGAGGTGCTACCAGAAAATTTAATGTTCATAAATGGTGGAGTAAAGTTAACTTGTTCAGGGTCAGATGTTTTAGATAGTTTAAATTCTATGAGAGAAAAAGGTGTAAACATAATAAGCTGTGGAGCATGCCTTGATTTTTATAACTTAAAGGACGAGCTTAAAGTTGGCGAGATTGGAAATATGTATCAAATTATAGACTTAATGAATAGAAGTGGAAATACTATAAAATTATAAATATAAAAGCTACGATAAATAGAAAATGCTTTGTATTTATATTTTTCAAAATTTTTTTATTATTTTATTTATAAACTGCATATTTTAATAGTAGAAAGTTATTGGAATTAGTAAATTTAATAAGATATAAAGGGGGTCGCGTTTCGTTACCCCCTTTGCATATATAACCGATGAAGTGTCATGTGTAGTCTAAATCAATGTGATGATTTTTTTGTCAATAAAACACAAGATTTTTAGTGAAGAATAGATAATTACACAGAATTATCTATTTTCTATATTTAATAAAATTGTTTAATCTTTTGATTGAATTTTTCATATAGCTTAATCATATCTAGCTCTGTTGAGTAAACTCCAACCTCATCTATTGGAATCCATTTAACGCCACTATTTTCATCTTCTTTTATGAAAAGTTCATCATTTTCATCAGCTTCTAATAAATAAGCAACTGATAAATGTAGGTGAGAAGCGATTTCTTTACCTTTTTTTATATGTGCAGGAACAGGTAAAACATCTAATGAAAAAATTTTATTATCTAATGCTTTTATATTTTTAACACCTGTTTCTTCTTTAGCTTCTTTTATAGCAACGTAAAGTAAATCTTCATCCCCATCAGCATGGCCACCAGTCCAAGACCAAGAGTTATATATATTATGATAAATCATAAGTACTTTTGTTTTATCTTTATTTACTATGTATCCAGAACTAGTGATATGGGCAAGTGGGTTTTCCCTAGTTAAAAGATTATTAAAATTATTTATTGCATATAAAATTGCTTCTTTATCGGCTATTTCCTGTTTAGTATAAGGTACATAGCTTTTAATTTCTTCTATCCAACTCATAAATTTCTCCTTTGAATTACTAATTTTATTAATTTTAATTATATAACAAAATATGTGATTAAACTATTAGCCTATAGAAAAATAAATATGTAACATATGAAAATATAGTCGAATAAAATATATCGATGTAGTATATGAAATAGAAACATCGGCATAATTTAAGTTCAGGATGTAAGAGAGGATACAAAATGCAAATTGGTATAAGGGCATTAGACGAGAGTTTGAACTTGCAGAAAAAAAAGAACCCTCTTATACACTGTATCTCTAATTCAGTTTCAGCAAAAGATCTAGCACAAGGAATTTTATGCTATAATGGTCACTCAATATTTAGTAATTCTACTGAAGAATCACCAGATATAACTTCAAAATGTGATTGTCTATTAATTAATTTAGAAGATTTAAATGCAGCAAGAGTAGATATAATAGAAAAAGCAATTAGAGTAGCAAGAAGAAAAGGTATCCCTGTAGTTTTAGATATAATGGGAGTTGATTTTTCGTTTTTTAGAAAAGAAATAGCATTAAGATTCATAAATAGATACAATATAAACGTCGTTAAGGGAAAGTTAGAGGAATTTAAAGTATTAATCCAAAGTGATGATAAATTAAAGAACAAAGACTTTACCAGTTCAAGGGTAAAAGAAAATATAGAGGTTAGAGTGAGCTTAAGAAGTTTTTCAAAAAGATTTAACACCATAACAGTAGTTCAGTGTGAAGATTATTATTTAACTGATGGATTTAGTGAGTTTTATTTAGAAGGTGAGCGAGAAAGGTTTAATAATATATTTGGTGTTGAATCAATATTGTGTGGATTAATTTCTGTAGGGGTTGCATCTGCAAGCAATAATGAACAAATATTTAGAGCCGTCTTAGTTGCTATTATGACTATAGCAGTAAGTGAAAAAATAGCTGTACAAAAGAACTTAAAACCTGAAAAAAATATATGGTTAAAAGAGTACTTATTAGATGAAATAGAGAATATAAATTCAGAAAAACTAAATAGATTAGCAAAAGTTGAATATTCATTTGTAAGATAAAGAAGATAAAATATTAACATCAAAAAGTAATTAATAAAAATTAAAAAGCTTTGGATATATCCAAAGCTTTTTTGGTTGCGGGAGCAGGACTTGAACCTACGACCTTCGGGTTATGAGCCCGACGAGCTGCCAACTGCTCCATCCCGCGATATTAAGTTACTAACCTTAGTCAGTGAATTAAGTATATCATTATTATAACATAAAGTAAAGGAAGATATGCAAAAATTTTTAGAATTTTTTTAAAAAAAGTGCTTGAAAAACGTTTACAGATGGTTTATTATATAGTTAACCGATTTAGTAAACCGATTTACTAAAAAATAATTATTTAGGAGAGAGATTTATGAATAAGATATGTGTACTTGGAAGCATGAATATGGATTTAGTTTTAAAGGTTAAGGATATACCACAAGTAGGAGAAACTATTTTATCAAAATCTTTTGAAAAGATATCAGGTGGAAAGGGAGCAAATCAAGCAGTAGCAGCTAAAAGAAGTGGCTCAGAAGTAGTAATGATATCTAAGATAGGTAGAGATGATAATGGCTTAATACTTAAAAATAAATTAAAAGAAGATAATATAGATGTAAGTTTTATATATGAAGATGAAAAAGAAGCAACAGGAATGGCAATTATAATGGTTAACGATAACGGAAACAATTCAATAATAGTTGTTCCAGGATCCAATATGACAATAAATGAAGAAGAAATTAATAAATCAGAAAAAGCATTAAAAGAAAGTGATATATTAATATCTCAATTTGAAACACCAGAAGAAATTACTTTTAAAGCATTTAAAAAGGCTAAGGATTTTGGAAAAGTAACAATACTAAATCCTGCACCAGCTAAAAAAATAAATGATGAACTTTTAAAAGTAACAGATATTATAGTACCAAATGAAACAGAAGCAGAAGTTTTAACTGGTATAAAAGTAGAAAATTTAGAAGATGCAAAAAAAGCAGCAGAAGTTTTCTTAAATAAAGGAGTTAAATTTGTAATTATAACTTTAGGATCAAGGGGAGCTGCAGTAATAGGAAAAGAATTTAGTGAAGTAGTACCAGCATTTAAAGTAAATGCAATAGATACAACAGCTGCAGGAGATAGCTTTATAGGAGGCTTAAGTTCAAAGTTAGATGTGAAAAATCTAAATAAAGAAAACCTTATAAAAGCAGTAACATTTGGAAATAAGGTATCATCAATAGCAGTTCAAAGAAAAGGAGCACAACCTTCAATACCATATTTAAAAGAAGTGGAAGAGGTTTATGGAGAGGAGTAATACTAATGAGAAAGACATCATTATTAAATAGTAATTTAAGTTCAGTAATATCAAAAATGGGACACACAGATATGTTAGCAATTGGTGACTGTGGTTTACCAATACCAAATGAAACAGAAAGAATAGACCTAGCATTAATAAATGGAATTCCAACATTTATGCAAACTTTGAAAGCAGCATTAGAAGAACTACAAATAGAAGAAGTAATATTAGCAAAAGAAACAGAAGATATAAGTCCAAAACTTTTTGAAGAAATAAAAGAAATTATAGGAGATGTAAAAATAACATTTGTATCTCATGAAGAATTGAAAAGAAACTTAAAGGAATGTAAGGCAGTAGTTAGAACAGGTGAACAAACACCGTATGCAAATATAATTTTAAAATCAGGAGTTGTATTTTAGTTAAGGAGGGTATTTATATGAGTACAAGAATACCAATGCTAAGAATGGAGGGAGTATCAAAAATATTCCCAGGGGTTAAGGCCCTAGATAATGTTGATATAACAGCTTATGGTGGAGAAGTTACAGCTTTAATGGGTGAAAATGGAGCTGGTAAGTCTACATTGATGAAGATATTAAGTGGAGTATATCAAAAAGATGAAGGTAAAGTATTTATAGATGGAGAAGAAGCCCATATCAAAGGAATAAAATCAGCAGAAGAATATGGTGTTACTATTATCCATCAAGAAATGAGTGTCTTAAATAACTTAACAGTTGCAGAAAATATATTCTTAGGAAATGAAAAGTATCATAAGTTTACTGGGAAAATAAATAAAAAGGAACTTATAGAAAGAAGTAAATTATTCTTAGATCAAATAGGTGCAAATATAAATCCAAATACTCTTGTTTCTAGCTTAAATGTTGGGGAAAAGCAAATGGTAGAAATAGCAAAAGCTTTAACTAAGAATGCAAGAGTAATAATAATGGATGAGCCAACTACAGCTTTAACAGAAGTAGAAACTAAGAATTTATTTAAAGTAATAGACAGCTTAAAGAAAAAAGGAATTGCAATAATTTATATATCTCATAGAATGGAAGAAATATTTGCTATATGTGATAGAGTTGAAGTTCTTAGGGATGGGAAATATGCAGGGAATGCCTTAATTAAAGATATTGATAATGACAAATTAATTTCAATGATGGTTGGGAGAAAAATAGAAGACCAATTCCCTTACAGAGAAGTAAAGGTTGGAAAAGATATTTTAGAAGTTGAAAATTTAAATTCAAATGTTGGAATAAAAGATATAAGTTTCAGCGTAAAAGAAGGAGAAATCTTAGGAATAGCTGGTCTTATGGGATCTGGAAGAACAGAAGTTGCAAAAACAATCTTTGGAGAATATAAAAAGACTTCTGGAACAATAAAGATTAAAGGAAAAGAAATTGATATAAAAAATATTCAAGAAGCAATAGATAATGGAATTTGCTATTTATCAGAAGATAGAAAAAAAGAAGGCTGTGTTCTTAGCTTATCTGTAGCTGAAAATATGATTTTATCTAATTTAAAAAAATATGAAAGCAAAATGATGGCTATAGATAAAAATAAAGCAACAAAAGATGTTGATTATTACATAGATAAAATTAAGATAAAAACACCGAATAGAGATCAATTAATAAAAAATTTAAGTGGAGGTAATCAACAAAAGGTTATACTTGCAAAATGGCTTATGTTATCTCCAGAAGTATTAATAATTGATGAACCTACAAGGGGGATAGATGTAGGAGCAAAGAAGGAAATATACGAATTATTAAATGAACTTAAAGCATCTGGAAAGGCGATAATAATGATATCTTCAGATTTACCAGAAGTTTTAGGAATAAGTGATAGAATTCTTGTTATGAGTGAAGGAAAAATATCAGGAGAATTAAAAAGAGAAGAAGCTTCACAAGAAAGCATAATGAAATTAGCTGTTGGAATGAATAAATAGTTGGGAGGATACAATTATGAATATTAATATAAAAGAAACTGCATCTAAATACAAATCTCTTATAGGATTAGTGCTACTATGTGCGATAATCACATTTGTTACACCATCATTTTTATCACTATCAAACATTACTAATGTTTTTACACAAGTTTCAGTTAATGCAATAATTGCAGTAGGTATGACTTTTGTTATCTTAACTGGTGGAATAGATTTATCAGTTGGGTCAACTTTAGCAATTAGTGGAGCATTATCAGCATCAATAATCAAATCAACAGGAAGTGTTACATTAGCAATAGTAGTTGCAGCTTTAGTTGGTATAGCAATTGGTTTAGTAAATGGACTTTTAATATCAAAAGGTAAGTTACAAGCATTTATAGCAACACTTGCAACAATGACAATATTTAGAGGTGCTACTTTAGTATTTACAAATGGAACTCCAATTTCTAAGTTACCAGAAAAATTCGTTAATATAGGTAATGGAAAAATCGGATTCATGCCAATTCCAGTTATCATCACTGTAATCGTTTCTATAATAGCAATTTATGTTTTATCACAAACAAGATTTGGTAGATATCTTTATGCATTAGGTGGAAATGAAGATTCAGCTAGATTATCAGGTATAAACACAGATAAAATTAAAACTTTAGTATATGTAGTTTCAGGTTTTGCATCAGCAATTGCAGGGGTAATTATAACTAGTAGAATAGCATCAGCTTCACCAAATGCAGGAACAAGCTTTGAATTAGATGCAATAGCAGCAGTTGTTATTGGAGGTACATCATTAGCAGGTGGAGAAGGTAAAATCACAGGAACATTAATAGGTGCTCTTATCATAGGAGTATTAAATAACGGATTAAACTTAATGAATGTATCACCATTTTATCAATCAATAGTAAAAGGATTAGTTATCTTAATAGCAGTATTATTAGATAAGAAGAGCAGAAAGAAAGCATAATTGAAATAGGAGGAGATAACATGAAAGGTATAAAAAAGATATTAGCATTTTCTCTAGTAGCCATAGTTTCAATGAGTTTCTTTATGGGATGCTCAAATAGAAATAGTGACAAAAAGATTGGAATAGTTTTATCCACTTTAAATAATCCTTTCTTTGTTAGCATGAAAGAAGGGGCAGAAAAAGAAGCTGAAAGGCTAGGATTTGAGTTAATAGTTTTAGATTCACAAAATGACCCAGCTAAGGAAAGATCTAATGTAGAAGATTTAATACAACTTGGTGTAGTAGCCTTATTAATCAATCCAACAGATAGTGATGCTGTTGTTAAATCAGTAGAAGTTGCAAATAAGGCAAATATACCAGTAATTACTTTAGATAGACAATCAAATGGTGGAGAAGTTACAAGCCATATAGCTTCAGATAATATAAAGGGCGGAGCTATGGCAGCAGAATTTGTTTTAGAAAAGCTTGGAAATGAAGCAAATATAAATGTAGTTGAACTTCAAGGTATTCCAGGAGCATCAGCAACTAGAGATAGAGGAGCTGGATTCCATAGCATTTTAGATGATAAAGCAAATGTTAAGTTTGTTTCAAGCCAAGCAGCAGATTTTGATAGACAAAAGGGTTTATCAGTAATGGAAAATATACTACAAGGTAATTCAGATGTCCAAGTAGTATTTGCTCATAATGATGAAATGGCTCTTGGAGCAGCAAAGGCAATTGGAACAAGCAATGTTAAGGCGATGGTTATTGGATTCGATGGAAATGAAGATGCTCTAGATGCAGTTGAAAAAGGAGAAATGATTGCAACAGTAGCACAACAACCAGATTTAATTGGTGCATTAGGAGTTGAATTAGCATTAAAAATATATAATGGTGAAGCTGTAGATAAAGAAATAGCAGCTGATCTAAAAATTGTTAGTAATCAAAATTATTAGTAAAGTTGTCAAATAAATATTAATTAACTATGGTATAATCGTATATGTAAAACTGCAATAAGGAGTGGAATTTATGAGTAAGGTAACTCTTTTAGATATAGCAAAACATGCAAATGTATCTAGAACTACAGCCTCCATGGTATTAAATAATAAAGATATTAGTGTTTCAGATGAAACAAGAAATAGAATTTTAGAAGCAGTAAAAGAACTAAACTATATACCAAATTCTCTAGCAAGAAGTTTAAGCACAAAGAAAAGTTATACTATAGGCTTTATTATTCCAGATATAGAAAATCCATTCTTTGCAGAAATGGCAAAGGCTATTGAAACAGAAGCAGAAAAACAAGGATATAGTGTGATCTTATGTAATACTTTTAATAGCAGTAAGAAAGAAGAAGAGTATATAAGATTATTAATAAGCAAACTAGTCGACGGAGTAATAATTGTAGCAAATGGTAAAAGGAACAATTCTATAAGTATGCTAAAATCTAATGAGGTACCATTTGTTGTTGTCGATAGGCACATTGATGAAGTAGAAAAGATAAATGGTGTCTTTTGTGATAATGAAGAGGGAATAAAAAGAGGTTTAGACTATTTAATAGGAAAAGGGTATAAGGATATAGCTTTTGTTGGGTCTACTCAAAATGAAGTGAGTTCAAATTCAAGGCTTAGATATTTTCAAAAAATATCTAAGCAATATGAAATTTTTAATGAACTTTTATTAGAAGAGGATGAAATTTCATTAGAAGGGGGAATAAATGCAACAGAAAGACTTATAATGAAAAATAATAATATTGATGTAATATTTTATAGTAGTGATATTATGGCTATTGGTGGAATCAAGTGTCTGATTAGAAAAGGTTTAAAAGTACCAGAAGATATAGGAATATTAGGTTATGATAACATTGGAATATGTTCTTATATAGAGCCAGAATTAACTACAATTGCACAACCTATTTATAATATGGGAAAGGAAGCCTTTAATTTATTAATGGATGTTGCAAATAGTAATAAAGAAGAAAATATTATTAATTTAAAACCGTATTTAGTAGAAAGAAAAACAGTAAAATAGATTTGGTGGTGTAAAATATGAATAAAGAAAATTTAATTTCTGTTTCTAAGAATGTTAGAAAGAATATAATAGAAATGCTTTGTGAATCAAAGTCTGGACATCCAGGTGGATCATTATCTTGTGCAGATGTCTTAACATATTTATATTATGAAAAGATGAACATAGATGTAAATAACCCTAAATGGGAGCAAAGAGATAGATTTGTATTAAGTAAAGGACATGCTGCGCCTGCACTTTACTCAGTATTAGCTGAAAAAGGATTTTTCCCTAAAGAAGAATTAAAGACTTTAAGAAAAACAGGTGGATTACTTCAAGGACATCCAGATTCTAAACATGTTCCAGGGGTTGATGTTTCAACAGGATCACTTGGACAAGGAATATCTAATGCTGTAGGAATGGCTTTAGGATTAAAAGCCCAAAATAATAATGCTAGAGTTTATGCAGTATTAGGAGATGGAGAACTTCAAGAAGGTTTAGTTTGGGAAGCATCAATGGCAGCAGCTCATTATAAATTAGATAACTTAGTTGCAGTAGTTGATTTCAATGGATTACAAATAGATGGTAAAAACGAAGAGGTTATGGGAATAAATCCTTTAGATGAAAAATTTGAAGGTTTTGGATTTAATGTAATTGAATGTGATGGACATGATTATGAAGAATTAGACAAAGCCTTTAAAAATGCAGAAGAAACAAAAGGTAAGCCAACAGTAATAATAGCTAAAACGGTAAAAGGTAAAGGTGTTAGCTTTATGGAAAACCAAGCAGGATGGCACGGACAAGCACCTAACAAAGAACAAACAGAACAAGCTATTATGGAAATCATGAAATAGGAGGGATTTATAATGGGTAAGGCAACAAGAGAATCATATGGAATGGCACTAGTAGAATTAGGAAAAGAAAATGATAAAGTTGTAGTTCTTGATGCGGATCTTTCTAAGTCAACTAAAACATGTGATTTTAAAAATATGTTTAAAGATAGATTTTTTAATGCAGGTATAGCAGAACAAAACTTAATGGGAATGGCAGCAGGTCTTGCTAACGTAGGAAATATACCTTTTGCTAGTACTTTTGCAGTATTTGCTACAGGTAGAGCATTTGAAGTAATAAGAAACTCAATATGCTATCCTAAGATGAATGTTAAGATAGCTGCAACTCATGCAGGTATAACAGTTGGAGAAGATGGTGGTTCACACCAATCTGTTGAAGATATAGCACTTATGAGCGCACTTCCAAATATGACTGTAATAGTACCAGCAGATCACAGAGAAGCTATGCAAGCTACAAAAGCAGCAGCAAACTTTGTAGGACCAGTTTACTTAAGATTTGGTAGATGTAATACAGAAGATATATTTGATGATAACTATAAATTTGAAATTGGAAAAGGTGTAGAGCTTAGAGAAGGAAATGAGGTAGCTATAATTGCAACTGGAATGATGGTTCAAAAAGCAATAGAAGCATCTGATAAATTAAGAGAAGAAGGAATAAATGCTAGAGTTATTAATATTTCTACTATTAAACCAATAGATAAAGAATTAATAATAAAGGCAGCAAAAGAAACAAAAGGAATAGTTACAGCTGAAGAACATTCAATTATAGGTGGACTTGGAGCAACTGTTTCCCAAGTTGTAACAAGTAATCATCCTACAATAGTTAAAACAGTAGGAATAAAAGATACATTTGGCGAATCTGGAACTCCTGATGAGTTAATGAAAAAATATGGTTTAACAAGTGATGAGATAATAAAAGCTGTAAAGGAAATTATTTAATATAGTTTTCAATAGATGCCCAAATCATAATTAAATATATAGATGGAAAAGATACCTTAATTTACATAGGTATCTTTTTTCTTGAATAGGGAATTATAATATCATTAATATGTAGTAAATTCTAATATTAAGAATTTACTACATATTAAATCAAATCAATAAATAATAAACTTAAATTAATTAAATTTAATTTATTAAATATGAAATAAAAAGTTGTTTAAGACAAGCCACAAAAATAACTAAAGTTAACTAAACTTCTTGCTAATATTAAATATAAATTTAGATTAAATAAAAATATATTTTTAAATTTTAAGAATACAATTTAAAAATTTGCAAAATTATGATAAATTATAATTAGAGGAATTATTTAGGGGGACAGTCGTAATGGATGTTATAATATATAGACTAGTTTTAAATTACTTAGAAGAAAAAGTAACAAGTGACCTGAAGGATGAATTTATAAATGCATCATTACATTTCAATATAAATAATGATATTTATAAAGAGTATTCACCAATACAAATTGAATGCATGATAAATAAAATATCATCAGAAGAAATAATAGATTATGTTGAGTTATGTTCAGTATATGGCTATATATTATATAGAGCTGTGGAACAAAATAAACTTAAAGCTGAAGATAGAATAGAAATTCTACAAAGAGTTTTAGAAATAAGTAATTCCATAACTAGTTATTTAAGAAGTATGATAAATGAAAATGAATTATTTGAAAAATTATTAAATATAACAAAAAAACTTAATTTAACAAAAGAGCAAAATGATAAGATAATTAAAAGGTTAAATTAAGATGTATGTAAAGGTTAACTTATAAAATGAGAATTAAACATAATGATATATATTAACTTTCCGATTTTTATATAATATCTCCAATTTAATACATATCATTAATGAGGATAATTCTTCATTTGATAATTTAAAGTAATGAAATACAAGTTGGCGAAGATAAATAGATATGTAAAGAAGTATTAGATATATGCTTATTTCACAGTCTATTTATCTTCGCTATTGTTATATTATAGCAAAACATCCACAATTCTTTCATTTTTTAATTCTTTAATTATTTCATTATAAAATGTGTTTTAATAGTTAGAAAATATGGTAGAATTTTAAGGAGAAAGGAGTGATTAACATTATGAATAAAGCAATGGAAGTTTTAGAAAAATATTTTGGATATAACTCCTTTAGAGAAGGACAAAGTGAAATAATATCAAATATTTTAAGGGGAAGGGATAGCCTTTGCATTATGCCAACAGGTGGAGGAAAATCAATTTGTTATCAAATTCCTGCTTTAATTTTTAATGGAATTACTTTAGTGATTTCTCCTTTAATATCATTAATGAAGGATCAGGTTGATTCCATTAATGATATAGGGATAAAGGCAGAATATATAAATAGTACTCAAAGTTTAGATGAAATAAAGAAAATATTAAAGAGATGTTATGATGGAGAAGTTAAACTTTTATATATAGCACCAGAAAGATTAGAAAGTGAATATTTCAATAAGATGTTAAGAAAGCTCTGGATAAGTCAAGTTGCAATAGATGAAGCACATTGTGTTTCTATGTGGGGACATGATTTTAGAAAAAGCTATACATTTATAGCTCCTTTTATAAGAAGTTTAAATGTTAGACCTGTGGTTACTGCATTTACGGCTACAGCAACTACAGAAGTAAGAAAGGATATTTTTAAGCTTTTAGAACTTATCAATCCATATATGTACTTAGGTAGTTTTGATAGAGAAAATTTATCAATATGTGTACATAAGGAAGAAGATAAAGCAGAGTTTGTCAAAGATTATATAAGAGATCATGAAGAGGCTTCTGGAATAGTTTATTGTGCAACTAGAAAAGAAGTTGATGCTTTATATTATTATTTAAAAGAAAGAGGAATAGATGCAGCAAAGTATCATGGTGGATTAAAAGATGATGAGAAAAACTATTATCAGGAAGAATTCTTAAAAGATAATTTTAATGTAATGATTGCAACAAATGCTTTTGGAATGGGGATAGATAAATCTAATGTAAGATATATAATTCATTTCACTTTATGTAAGAACCTTGAAAACTATTATCAAGAAATAGGTAGGGGTGGCCGGGATGGAGAAAGAACAGAATGTCACCTTTTATATAATAGGGAAGATATAAGAACATTAGAATATTTAATATATACTACAGTTGGTAATACTAGAAAAGAAATTGAAATAAGAAAACTTCAAAGTATGGTTGATTTTTGTGAATATGATAAATGTTATAGAAGCTTTATTTTAAATTATTTTGGAGATAAAAATGCAAAGCCATATTGTAATAATTGCAGCAACTGTTTAAATAACGAAGAACTTAGAGATTTTACAATAGAAGCTCAAATGATTTTATCATGTGTATATAGAACTAGAGAGCTGTATGGTATTTCAGTATTAGTTGATATATTAAGAGGATTTAAGGGGCCTAAGATAATTCAAAATAACTTAGATAGCCTGACTACATATGGAATCATGAAGGAATACAGCAGCAAATTTATAAGAGATTTAATCAAGACTTTGTTAGATTTAGGATATGTTAATTTAAAAGAAGGTACATATTCAATGCTGAAATTAAATCCTAAATCGATAAAAGTATTAAAATCACAGGAAAAAGTTATTTGCAAATTAAGTGAAGATATTGAAGAAAAAATAGAAAATAAAGATTTATTTAATAAACTAAAATTATGGAGAAAAGAAAAAGCAAATATACTAGGAATAAAACCATATATTATATTTTCAGATTCAACTCTTATTGAACTTGCTAATAAAATACCAAAGGACAAGGATGAATTACTTAGTATCAGAGGTATGGGAGAAAAGAAATTTGAAAAGTATGGAGATGAGGTTTTGAAGTTGATTCTTAGTTCATAATATATATTTTTTTATTTAAGTAATATATGAAGATAATAAGTAATAGATAAGCTATTACTATATTAATTTTATATTTAATAGCTTATTTTTTATATAATTACATTAAGTAAAAAAGTAGAAAAATGTAGAATTATATAAAATTATGTTATATAATGTATATAATATAACTTTATATAACATAGAAGAAGGTAATAAATTGAATTAAAGGGTAGTAGAAATGATAGAAAAATTGGTACATAAATTAGTACATAGTGTAGGGCGAGATAATAATTTCAATAATGAACAAATAGAACAATGTAAATATGCTCTTAAAGTTATGTTGTATGAAATTATAAAAATGTTACTAGTAATTTTAATATTTTTTGTATTAGGATATTTTAAGGAAAGTATACTTATAATTTTTATAATGTCAATCACAAAGCCTTTTATTGGTGGCTATCATGAAGATACGCAATTAAAATGTTTTATTGCTACATTAATATTAGTAATATTAATAATAGTTTTGTCTAAAAATAATGAATTGAATTTAATAAGTTCTATAATATTAAATATAATTAGTATATTTTCTATTTATAATAAGGCACCAATAATAAATGATAAAATGCCTCTTACAAAGGAAGACCTTATTAGAAAAAACAGAAAAATTGGTATTACTAATGTTGTAATACTAGGGATATTATCAATTATTATGTTTGAAGTTAAGTGGATTTCACAAATAACAATTTGGACAATTTTAGTACAAGCTATATTAATGTTTAATAAATATAAAAGAATATAAGGAGGGATTAAGTAAATGAAAATGAAGAAGTATTTAGGATCATTAATGCTATTATTTGCAGCAGTTTTAATAAATGTTGCTCCTACATCTGTAATGAGTGTAGGTGTAGAAGAAATGCCGGATTCAATTAAAAAACTAAGATAGAATACAAAAGAAGGGGCTGTTGCAAAAGCAACTAGCCGAATAAATGGGAAAAGGTGGATTCAATAGAATCCACCTTTTTTGCATAAACTTAAATCATGAAACTATTCAGTTTATACAATACTAATCAACAATTAGT